>DATCXH010000014.1:0-3751 GCA_036565925.1 Vicinamibacterales bacterium | reverse complement strand
CTGCCGACGTGGGTGCCGGTAATGTTGCCGGGACCGAGCGTAGACCAGTAATGGGTGTTGCCGATGTTGTTGACCGTGAACCGCCACGTAGTCATCACGTTCTTTACCGCCCTTGCGTACCGTGCGCCGATATCGACAACGTGATACGACGGCGTGAAGGTGGTATTCGCATCGTCGACGGGCCGCTCACCCACCAACTGCCAGTTCAGCGAGACGACCGTGGCCGGACCGGCAGCGACGCGGTACTCGGTCAGCAGATTCGACTTCCACGCCGGAATACCGACGAACTGCTTGTTATTGGCCTCGGGCGCCAGCGTGTCGGTAAATACCGGATCGAGCACGGTAAAACCACCATAGGTGACCAGTCGCGATCCGATTCGACCGCTGACCATCGCCTCGACCCCGTAGTTCAATTGATCGCCGGAGATCCTGAACACGTTGTCGGCAGGGTCGAGATTCGCGAACGGACGGCGCAGCCGGAACCACCCCGCCGAGAGATCGACCGAAGCGAGCGAGATCTTGTAGCCAACCTCCTGCTGCTGCGATCGATACGGCTCGAGCGCTTGACCGGCGTTCGCCGCAGTTCCCGGTGCGATGTCGCCCTGTTGCAAGCTGGTTCCGGCGGTCACATAGACCGTCATGCGTGGACGCGGCTTGTACATCACGCTGACGAGAGGACTGACACCGTCGGTCTCGTATCCACCAGTGCGCACTCGCTGGTTGTTGTAGTTGTCGGCCCAGATCCAGTCCTGGCTGATCGCCGCACGCACCGACCACCCGCCGCCGACGCTCACGTTGTCGGCAACGCTGAAACCCTGCTGATGCACGGCGCTCGATCGAAAGAGGTTGGTGTGCGTAGGTATTCCTGCGGGCGGCAAACCGAACACCACCGGCGATGCGATATTGCCTGTGCCTAGCCGTACGCTCGCAGCGGTCGGATTGGTCACGTCTGAGTATGTCTTGAACGTGTAGCCCGTCACGCCGAAGGCGACGTCGTGACCCACACGGCCGGTCATCACGCGCCCATTCAGATAGGACAAATTGCTGAACACACGGAACCGCGGCGCAAAGCCGCTGGCCAGCGAAGCGGTGTAATTGCCCGCATTGTCGGTGAGCGCATTCACCTGCGTGCTGATGTCACGGTCCACGAGCTGATCGAGCGCGCCAATGCTCAGATGCCAGTCGCGGTTGATGTCGTGGCGGATTCTGACCTGCGCGATACGCGACTCGAGATCGACGCCGGCCGCACGTTGTCCGTATCCCTCACGCGCGGGATCCGGGGCCTCGGGCACGAACACGAACGCCGCATTCCGATTCGCGCGCCCGTACGTAAACCAGCCGGGGAAGCCGCGCTGCTCGAGGTTGTAGTGGCTATAGAGCCCTTCAACTACTGTGCGATCGAACGGACGAACGTCGCCGGCCAGGCTCAGCATCTTGCGCGTCAAATCGCTGCCGCGGACAACGATCTCTCCTTCACCGCCAACCGCGTTGACTCGATAGCCGAGACGTCGCCCTGGACCTGCGCGCCCACCGAAGTCCACCTGTCCCGTCGCCACCGAACGGCCATCGTAGTTCAGGCTCACACGGCGGACCGGGGCCTCGGTCGGACGTTTTGGAACGAAGTTGAACATGCCCGATGGATTGGCCGGGCCATACATTGCCGCGCCGAGACCGTTGAGGACCTCGATCTGTTGCAGCGACTCCATGCTGTTGGCGCCGGTCACGACGATACCCATGCCGTCCATGCGGGCATTCTGCATGTTGCTGCCCTGCATGCCACGCGTCGCGGGCCGCAAGATCTCCGAGCCTTGCATCTCCTGGAATTCGACCAGAGGCAAGTACTTCGATGCCTCCTTGAAGTTCTTGACCTGCCCATTGACGATCAGCTCGTTCGGAAGGACCGTCACGGTATAGGGCGTATCGAGAATGGACGATGAGCCCAGTGGCCCGAGCGTAGCGGTATCGGCGCGATACCCTGCACGCGCAACACCTTCCACCGACACGAAATCTGTCGCACCTGCAAGGGCGAGCGACAGATCGCGCGTGGCTCCCTGCCCCGCCGTCACGTTGATCTCCGCGCCGGTTGCCGGTTGAAATCCTGGAGCGCTGGCCATGACCACGTACGTACCAGGCGGCACAGCCTCAAACCGGTAGCGCCCCTGGGCATCAGTACGTGTCAATCGAATCTCGGACTGACCCGCGAGCAGCGCGACTCGCGCTTCGGGGATAACCGCCGACTGTGGATCAGTGATGGTTCCGTTGATGATTGATTGCGCGAAGGCGGAATGCGGGAAGAGTGCGAGCACGAACAGACAGACAGCCATTACTCGAACATGCATAAGATACAGGATCAACTGGATTCGGACGAGCCGTCCAATCGATTGTGCTGATAGGCCGATATGCGCCGTCGATAATGCCTAATTGCGCCGAGATACCACCGGTGGCTCGGTAATGCGGGCGCAGACGAATGCCGCGAGCACCAGCGGTGACACCGGGTCGCGATCGACGGCCACGAGACCGACGCTGTGCTCGACGAGAGGATCTGTCAGCGGCACTGCGCGAACGTCAGAGATCGGCCCCATGATCTCGAGGAAGTACTCGGGGATGATGCTGACCATTCCCATCAGGTGCACGTTGGCGCACAGGTTGATCACCGAGTTGGTCTCGAGCTTGGTGATCGGCGCGCAGTTGGCGTCACGGAAGGCGCGATCGATGATGCGCCGGTTCTGCATATCGGGCGTGAGGAGGCACAACGGTTCGTTTGCGGCGGCGGCCCAGGTGACCGACGCCGCGTGGGCCAACCGATGATCGGCGCGGACCAGCAGACAGTACCGCTCCATATAGATCGCCTCCGAGCGCATGCCTTCGATCGGTTCGTTATCCAGGTACGTGAGCCCGACGTCGATCGAAAAGTCCTCGAGGTTGCGCAGAATCTCGATCGAGCTTTGTGATAGGACGGTGAGCTCGACCTCCGGGTGGTGCTCGCGGACGGCGCGACCAATCAGGCCCGCCATTGGCAGCGCTGACGGGATCACTCCGATCGACAAGCGTCCTGACAACGCGCCGGACGCGGTGCGTAGCGTTTCAATCTCCTGGCGCATCGACGTCCAGTTGTCGAGAATGACCTGCGCCCATGTGACGACCCGCTCGCCTTCACGGGTCAACCCGTGGAAGCGCTGGCCGCGCTCGACGATCGGCACACCGAGTTCCTGTTCGAGCTGGCGGATGCGGCCGGAGAGCGTCGGCTGCGTCACATGACAGGCCTGCGCCGCACGCGTGAAGTGCTTCTCGCGGGCGAGGGCGATCAGGTATTGCAGCTGACGGATGTCCATCCACCTTCAGCGTAATCCAGGTTGCGGATTCCGCATGTCACGCCGATAGATCGTCAGGGCCCGAGATTACATCTCGGGGCTGAGAGTGCGGCGCGCGGATTTCGCTTCACAGTCCTGCGCCGATCATCACGACGCCGATCGCAAGAACGTCAGCGATCAGACAGGATCGTGATGACCCGGACGAGCCAGATCAGCGGGCGAACAGCCAGGAGAGCCCGCAACATCCGTGGCTCGACGCACTTACGAGCAACAGCGGCGGCGAACATTCGTGGCACATCGATTGCGAAAAGTGTCATCTCGTCGCAGTCGCGGTCCATGCCGGAGACGCGCGAGTCGGATCATAGCTAGGACCTCGGGATGCCAAACGCACAAGCAGAAATCGCCCGTGTGCTCGCCATCGAGCCGGAGGGGTCGCAGGC
>DATCXH010000017.1:0-8901 GCA_036565925.1 Vicinamibacterales bacterium | reverse complement strand
AATATAGGCAGGGCCGCCGGTCATCGCTGGACCACGCCCGCCGCTCATCGCCACGTAGGTCGCCGTGCGGCCGGCGTTCGGATTGGGGCGACGCCCTCCCACATTGATATCACCAGGCTTTCTCTCGGGCTCCTTCTCGATTGGCGGCGTCTGCTCCAGCTTGGCGCCGTGCGCGACCAACAGTTTGAGCGCTTCCACGTCAGCCGCAACGGCGGCGCGGAAGAACGGCGTGTTATCGAACCGGTCGGTGTTGGGCATGTGCGTGGAGTGGAACTGGAGTTCGAACCGCTGGTTCGGATCTGCGCCGCGCTCCAACAGCATCCGCACGAGATCCAGCGCCGTCGTCTGGTTCGGATAATCGGGTCGCCGACGCGAACCATCGAACGCAAACTGGTCGGTCGTGGCGTCGCGCATCTCGACGGCGACGTACAGCGAGCCGTCGTTCACATCGGAGCCCAGCTCGATCAGCGTCTTCGCCACGTCGAAGCGATCGTTGTAGATCGCCACCATCGCCGCCGACGCGCTGTCGCCGTTCTTCAGATTGATATTGGCGCCCTTCGCGACGAGACGCCGCACCAGCGCATCGTTGCCGGCTCGTGCCGCCCACATCAGTGGCGTGAATCCGCCGGTCGGGTGATCGGCATTGTTCCGATCGGTCAGCGACGTGATGTGTCCCTGTCGATTGAGATCGGCGCCCGCTTCGATGAGGACATCGACGACATCGATGTGACCCTCGGCGGCAGCCCACATCACCGGAGTCGTGTTCTGCACCTTCTCGGCGGCGTTGACGTCAGCGCCGCGCGTGAGCAGCAAGCGCACCGCGGGCACGCTTCCCGATCGCGATGCGGCCATCAGCGGGGTCTCGCCTTCGGGATGCGCCTTGGATGGATTCGCGCCGGACCGCAGCAGCAGATCGACCATCGGCGCGTCGCCGACCCGGCTCGCTTGCAGCAACGGTGTGATGCCGAAGTCGTTGGCCGCATCGACCACAGCCTTGTTGGCGATCAGCAACCGCGCGATTTCGACCGAGCCATTATTGGCGGCCCACAAGAGCGGCGTTGATCCATCGCCCGATCGCACGTTGACGTCGGCGCCCGTCTTGACGAGCGTACGAACGGCCTGTGTGTCGTTCGCTTTGACTGCTTTCGTGAGAGGACTATCTCCGCTGGCACTGGGCACGGCGACGAACACCGCGACGGCCAGGAGACCCACCGCACACCCCATCAGGACGCGAGCCATCAAGTCACTCCTCGATTCGCGTCCAAGATCCTAGCGCATCAGAGGTTTAGGAGCGCTCCAAAACGAAGCAATCTTCGCATCGCGAAACCTGAGCGGCGAGACGCGCAAACGCGAGACCGCCATGCTGATGCACAGGCCTGCGTATCACCTGAATGGGGTACTCGCCGGAGCTCAGGAGGTCTTTTTCCAGCGGCTCACCGATGCGTCCTTGCCGTTGTCGTAGCGGGTCGCGAGCCTGAGGGTGCCGTCGGGCTCGAGGGTGTAGTAGCGGACGCGCTCGAGCGCAAACGGATTGGCGCGCGCGGCGGCGAGTGTGGGATCGAACTTACGCTCCTGGAAGTCCTCACCGACATAGGTGATGCGATGGGCCGTCGTGTCGATGACCACCTTGCCCGACGTGGTGATAACCGGGTTTGGCGACTTGATACCGAGACCACCAAGCGTCTTCTGGCCAGCCTCGGTCAGTTTGTACACGACTTCCATATTGCCGAAGGCGTCGGACACGAGCTGCCCATCGGCATCGATGGGAGCGCTCTTGCCACTCGCGTCGTGCATCGTCAGCGAGACGAGGGTCCAACGGCCCTCGAGCTGCTTGCGCACGCCTTCGATCGTGCCGACGCCCTCATCGACGGGCTTCGTCGGCAACGGCCTGGCGCGCGGCGCGCCGGCGCAACCGGCGAGAATCATTGGGAGGCACAGCCTGCAGAGCCAGAGCGTCAGGCGACATCTGATTCGTGTAGATGACACGGCTGGCCGAGATGAAAGAACTCTGCCAGATGGAAAACGACGTAGCAGGGCGTTACCACCGATCGCGATCGCGGCAGACACGACGAAGCGCCGTGCTCGGCCGCGACCGGCCGTGGCGCTCGGCGCGGTGTCGTCAGCACGCTGAGCGCGCTACTTCGTGGCGGGCGGCGCCGAGGCGCGCGGTGTGGGCTTCGATGCCTCGAGCTTCGGAACCGCGATCCCCTTGGCCGTCATCAATGATTCGAGCAAGGCGACGGTTTCCGGAAACGGATCACGCGACGCCTGACGTACACCGGCGACGCCGACGCCTCTGGCGAGGTCGAGTGCGGTCCGACCGTTGGCGTCCTTCATCTCGAGATCGGCGCCGTGCTCGGCGAGGAACTTCACGAACGGGGTGAGGCCACGTTGCGCGGCGCCGTGCAATGCCGTCTGATGCGGTACGGCATTGGCCGTCGGCACCTGACTCGGACGCCGCTGGGCGGCGATCAAGGATGCGGCCTGATTCGACTGACCTTCGACGGGATTGCGTCCCGGCTCGGTCATCATGCGGGCGTTCACGTTCGCGCCCGCATCGATCAGCAGCTTCATCGTCGCCAGCACACCGTCGGTGGTGCGATTGCGTCCGCGTGTAACGCGATCGCCGAACTCAGCGCCGGCCGCCGCCATCAGCGGCGTGACGCCTTCCTTGCTGGGCAGATCGACGAGCGCACCGTTCTTCAGCAGCAACTCGACGAACGGCGCATCACCGGCGCGCGCGGCGCGCAGCAACGGCGTCGCCCCCTGCGCGAGAATCGTGTCGCCGCCGCGATCCTGCGGCACGTCACGGTATGGCGGACGACGCTTCAACTGGAGATTGGGATTGGCGCCTTTCTGCAGCAGGAGTCGCGCGACGTCGAGTGCGGTGATGGAATCCTCGCTGGGGAGCACTGCCATCGCCCCATTGCCTTTCGTTGGCAGCGTACTCGTGTCCGCCGCCATATAGATCGGCGAGCGGCCGAACAGATCCCACTTATCGACGTCAGCGCCGGCGTTGATCATGAACGCCGCAAACTCGTAGTGCAGGTTGAGCAGCGCCATGTTGAGCGGCGTGATGCGTTCGGGGTCCTCGAGATCCTTGTCGGCGCCGGCAGCGACCAGATGCCGTGCGCACTCGACGCAGCCTTCTCGTGCCGCATAGAGCAGCGCGGTGAAGCCGCCTTTATTCATATCCTTCGGGCGCGGCTCGGTAATGACTTTGCGCTCCCACTGGCGAATCACGCCGCGTGCGTTCAGATCGGCGCCGCTCGAGGCGAGAAGCTTGACCATCTCGGGCTGGCTTTGCGCGGCCGCCCACATCAACGCTGTCTGTCCACCGAAGTTCTCTTTGGCGTTGATGTCGGCGCCGGCTTCGAGCAGCCGCTTCGCGGCATCGACCCTCCCGGTCCGTGCGACGGCCATCAGCGGCGTCTCACCCTCGGGATTCTTGGTATTCGGATCCGCCCCAGCCTTCAACAACGCATCGATGATCGGTGCCGACCCGACGATCGCCGCTTCGGTGATCGCGGTGGTGCCGAATTGGTTGGTCAGCTTCACATTCGCGCCGGCTTTGATTAGCGCTCGCACCAGCTCGAGATCATCGTTCGCCGCCGCGTACATGATCGCGGTCGTGCCGTCGGGGCCTGGCGTGTTCGGGTTCGCGCCCTTCGTGAGCAGGCGAGCGACGGCCGCGCGATCGCCGCGCTCGGCGGCGTCGAGGAGGGGGTTCTCTGCCGCCGTCAGCGCGGACGCTGTGGCGGCGAGGAGTGCGGCGATGATGAAAAGCCGGCGCACCTTAGATCTCCGAGAGAATGCCGCCGCTGTCGCCGAGCTTCTCGACCGGAATATTGTTGCGATCGAACAGCGTGACGAGCAGATCCGCGAAGCGCGAGTCCTGCGGATACTTCACGTGCTGTCCGCCTTTGATCTTCCCGTTCGCGTGACCGAGGATCGCCGCCGGCAGCGGGTCGTTGTTGTGCTTGTCGCTGTTGCTCATGTTGCTGCCGAAGAGGATCGTCGAATGATCGAGCACGCTGCCGTCGGCTTCCTGCGCCTTCGCCAGCCGATCGATGAACTTCGCGAACACCTCAGTGTGATAGCGCTGAATCAGCACCAGCTTGGACTGCTTGTCCGGGTTGTTCCCATGGTGCGACAGCGGATGGAACCCTTCGGCGATGCCGAGATTCGTATACGTGCGCATGCTCGCTTCGCGGTCCATCGAGAAGGTGATAACCCGCGTGATGTCGGCCTGAAACGCGAGCGCCATCAGATCGAACATCAACTTGAAGTGCTCGGTAAGGTCGTTCGGCGTGCCGACCGGGGCATCCGGAATATCCAGCCGTGACATGTCGGCCTTGGCCGCCATCTGCACGCGCCGCTCGATCTCGCGCACCGAGTCGAGATAGTCGCTGACGACCACGCGGTCGCGAACGCCGAGGCTGGCCTGCAGACGATTGGCTTGCGCCTGCACGCGATCCAGAATGCTGCCGGTCTCGCTGAGGATCGCAGCGCGCTCCTTGTCGGTATCGCCCTGACCGAACAGCTTCTGGAACACCGCACGCGGATTGCCTTCCTGTGGCAGTGACTGTGTCGGCGTGCGCCACGCGACGCGTGCGCCGCCGAGTGCGGTGGTCAACTCGAGCGATGGCAGACGCGTGTCCTGACCGATGTGCCGCGCCGCCAACTGGTCGGCGCTGACCCCGGCGTCGGGACTGGCTACACCGTGCTCCCATGGCTTCACGCAAGTGAGCCATGTCATCTCGATATAGCCATGCGGCTCTGGCGTTTCGCCTGGCTTGTTCCGTAGCCCCGAGACGATCGTCAGATGTTTGCGCAGCGGCTCGAGCGGCTGGAGGATCGGCGACATCTCGTAATTCGCGCCGGTCGCTGCGGGCGACCATTTGTCCATGATCGCGCCGTGCGGGAAGCCAATGAAGGCGAACCGCTTCGGCGCCGCCCCTGCCGGCGTCTGTGCCCAGGCGGTGGCCGCAGGGTTCATCGCATCGAGGAGCGGCAGCGCGATGGTCGCACCCACACCCTTCAAGATCGCGCGACGCGAGACGTGCTTCTTGGCTAGATACATTGGTCTCTCCGCTACTGATTCTTTGCCACCTTCGTACTCTCACCCACCGGCGCCGGCTGCGGGACGCGCCGCATCCGGAACTGCTCGCTGCGAACCACTGCCTGCACGATGTCCGAGAACCGGTAATTGCTCGCTGCCGCGCCGTGCACGATACGCCGTACGGTCGGCATATCGTAATGCTCGAGTTTACGCCCCGTCGCATACGTGAGCAGGCCTTCCGTGAACGTCTGCGCGAACTGCTCGGGACGACGCAGGAGCGCGGCGCGGAGATCGTCGGGCCCTTTGATTGGCGTGCCGTCGGGCAGGACGCCGGATGAGTCGATGTCGGCACCTGCGTAGCGATCGCGATCGCGCCACATGCCGGTCGCGTCGAAGTTTTCGAGCGCGAGACCGAGTGGATCCATCACCGCGTGGCACGCCGCGCATGTCGGGCTGGCGCGGTGCTTGGCGATCATCTCGCGCACGGTAAGTGCGCGTGTCGTGCCGATGTCCTTTTCATCCAGCGTCGGCACGTTCATCGGCGGATTCGCCGGTGGCACACCCTGAATGTGCTTGAGCACGAACGCGCCGCGCAGCACCGGTGAGGTGCGGTTCGGATACGCCGCCGCCATCAGCACGGCACCCTTGCCGAGCAGTCCCCATCGGACCGACTGCTCGAGCTCGACGCGACGGAAGCGATCGCCTTTCACGTTGGTGATGCCGTAATGCAACGCCACGCGCTCGTTCACATAGGTGTGGCTCGCCTTCAGCAGATCGATCACGCTGCGGTCTTCCCTGAAGATGCTGTCGGCGAAGAGCGTCAGCTCGGTACGGAAATCGTCGCGGGGATCGGAACGTCCTGACGCATACGGAAACACGGCCGAGTCCGGCACGATCTCGTCCAACCGCTTCATGTCGAGCCATTGCTGCATGAAGTTGCTGGCCAGCGTGATCGACCGCGCATCGGCGAGCATTCGCTTGACTTGCTGATCGAGCACAGTGGGCGTGCTCAGCTTGCCCGCGCTGGCGAGCTGCAGCAACTGGTCGTCCGGGATTGAGTTCCACAGGAAGAACGACAACTTCGACGCCAGCTCGAGATCGTCGATCGCGTAGCTGGCGCCCGGCCGCAGACCCGCCGGCACACGCTCACTGCGATAGAGGAAGAACGGGCTCGCCAGCAGGCCGGTGATTGCGCTGCGCACGCCGCCTTCGAAGCCACCATCCTTCGCGCCGTCGTTGTAATACGCCAGCAACTCGTTGACATCCTCCGTCGTCACCGGACGGCGGTATGCGTGCTTCGCGAGCGTGCGGATGATCTGTCTGGCGCATGTGGCCTGGGCGTCAGCCGTGGCACCTGCGGCGGGTTTGCAGACGAAGATGCGTGCGCGGCTCGGCGTCTGGCTCAGGCCTTTGGCGTTGAACGGTCCCTGCAGCTGGAACGACTGCACACGATAGAAGCGATCCTGGCCGCCGCCCTTCGTGAACATCTGCAGCTGATCGTCGGACTCGGCGAACGTGCGGCGCTTGAACGCGACGCCGATCTTGTGCGGCCCTGCGGTCGTCGAGAACTTGATGTTCTTCAACCGCGCGTTGACTCGATCGAGCGCACCGTTCTGCACCTGATCGTAGAGCTTCATGTCTTCTTCGCCGCCGATCACCGTCTCGTAGATCAACTTGTTGTCGAGCGTGACCACGAGCGGGTTCTCGAACTCCATCCCGTTGCCCCAGATGTGGGTGGCCATGTCGGCGATGTCGATCGAGTACTCACCATCCGCGGGCAGATCGACGGTGGCGAGAATCCCTCCGCGCGTGCCGAGTGGAAGGCCGGGCACATGCGTCAATTGCGTGCCGGGCTCAGCGCGGAACGTCCACCCGCCGGGACGCGCATCGGCTTTGCCGAGCGCCTTCACGGCGACGGCGCGCGCCGCGATCACGTACTGCTCGACGAACGACGGCGACACCTGCAGACCGGCTGCGATGTTGTCGAAGCCGTCGACGACGTCATCGGCCGGGAGCACAGTCGTCGCATCGAAGTCGACGTCGAGGAGATCGCGCACCGCGTTCGAATACTCTTTGCGGTTGAGACGATGCAGGACGATCGTGTCGGGGATGTGGGACTGACCGGCGGCCTTGTCGAGCGTCGTCTCGAGCCAGGCGACCAGGCCATCGGCTGTCGCGGCATCAGGCTGACGCGATCCGGGCGGCGGCATCACGCGTCCGCGCAGTTTGCGCACGGCCTTCTCGAACACATCGGCGTGCTGCGCGACGCTCGCCGCGGTCATGCCCTCGAAGCTGACCCCTGCCGTCTTGGTGCGATCGTTGTGACACGCGACGCAGTACTGCTTCATCGTCGCGATCTGTTTCTCGGCATCGCCGGAGGCCGGAGCCGCAGACGGCGCCTGTTGCGCAGCCGTAAAGACCTGCGTCAACGATGCAATGAACACGACCGCAGCGAAAGCAAGGAGTCGTTTCATCGTCTACGCGTCCGGTGATAAGTATGCCCAGAGGCTTTCAAACGCGCGCCGCACGAATTCATCGGGATTGCCCATCTGCGCATCGAATTCCTTGGTCGGTTTCGCGGCGACCGCTTCGCTCGGCCCTCGTCCCTTGTTCAACAACCCGGAGAGACGGTCGTAAATCGTCGAGTACATCGCGGCCTGGGTCTTCAGCTCCGACAGGCTCATGACCGCGCCGCGTCCGGGCACGATGCGCGTCTGGTCGTTGGCGAGCGTCACCAGGCGCGGCAGCGCGCCGGCAAGGCCACCAATCCAACCGCCGGTCTGCCAGTCGACAACCGGCCACCCTTGATTGCTGACCACGTCGCCGACCGCCAAGACGTTCTGCTTCGGGAAGTACACGTACATGTCGCCGTCGGTGTGAGCCGCATCGGGGATGTAGCCGTACTTAATGCCGGAGTCCAACTGGCCCGTGGTGTAGAACGTCTTGTTCGGCTGCGCGATCTTCGGCAGCCGCTTGAAGTGCTGTCCGTTCCACGACCACGTGATGTCCGTCGAGAGCCACAGCCGGGTGTTCTCGTGCGAGATGATCGTCTTGCCCGCCTTCCCGATCGTCTCGTTCAATCCCGTCTGCTCGGGGTGCCAGTGCGTGTTGAACAGCGTCTGCACCCCCGCGTCCGCGCCGCGACCGCCGCCGGGCAGTTCGGCGATCGTCTTCAGCAGCACGTCGGAGACTTTTGCCGATCCGCCGTCAACGAGCACGACGCCGCTCGGGCTCGTCTGCACGATGATGTTGGCTTCTCCGGGAAGTTGAACGAGAAAGAGATCGTCGGCAAGTCGCTGAACAGTGCTGTTTCCAGCAACGGTGTTTCCGGATACAGTTTGCGCCTGGGCGGCGCTTACGCGTGGCGCGACGCCGAGCACGAAACCGGCAGCGCCGCCAACGACGCCTTTCAAGAGATCACGACGACTCAGGCTGAGACCCTGCGGTTCGCGCATTGGTACAGGGTCAAGTGTAGGCGGGCTTACAGTTGGGATCCACCCCCTAAAACAGGTTCCAGGTTCCAGGTTCCCGGTTCCAGGTTCCAGGTTCCAGGGTTCCGGGTTCCGGGTTCAGGGTTCCAGGTTCGAGGTTCCAGCACGAACCTGGAACCCTGGAACATGGAACCTGGAACCTGGAACCTGGAACACGAAATTATCCCCGTCGACGCAGCACCAGTCCGGTCGCCATGGACAGCAACCCGAACAGTGCGGTGACGGGAAGCGGGCTCGCAGTACGCGGCAGGCTCTGGCGCGGTGCGGATGCGCTCTGCTGCTGCGAAGGCGGCGTCGCCGGCGCAGCTGGCTGTGCCGGTGCGGGTGCCTGAGCCGACTCACGTGGCG
>DATCXH010000023.1:0-2509 GCA_036565925.1 Vicinamibacterales bacterium | reverse complement strand
CGCGGTATCGCCCCGCCGAAGATGTCGTCCTCGAACTGGAAGTCGCTCCCGCGGGGCAGTGGCTCGACGCGAATCTTGCAGTCTCCGAATTGCCCGTGACCACCGGTCTGCTTCTTGTGACGGCCGTGTGCTTCGGTTGATGCGGTGATCGTCTCGCGATAGGGAATCCGCGGTGGCTTGAGATTCACTTCCACCCCGAAGCGCCGTTTGAGCTTGGCGACCGTTACTTCGATGTGCAGTTGACCCTGACCGGCGAGTAGCAGCTCATTGGTCTGCGGATCTCGAGCGTACTTAATGCTCGGATCCTCTTCCTCGAGACGATGCATCGCGGTGCTGATCTTGTCCTCGTCGCCCCGGCTCTTCGGCTCGATCGCGTAGGACAGCACCGGCTCTGGAAAGGCGATCGGCGCGACGCGAATTGCCCCGGCCTTGTCAGCCAGAACGTCGTTCGTATGCGTGTCCTTCAGTTTTGCGACCGCGCCGAGATCGCCGGCTTTCAACTCGGGCACGTGCGTCTGCGTCTTGCCCTGCATCACGAGTAAGTGGCCGAGACGCTCGGGCGTTTCGCGTGTTGCGTTGGTAACGGTCGTATCCGATTTGATCGTGCCCGACACGACGCGGAGCATGGTGATTCGGCCGGCGAACGGATCGGCGATCGTCTTCCAGACGAAGGCCCCGTACGGCGCGGTATCAGACGCCTTCGTCGTCGTGTCGGCGCCGTCTTTACCGAGCGTGCGGAAGTCGCGTTCGGCCGGTGACGGCGCGTAGCTGACGATCGCGTCGAGCAGAGGCTGCATGGCGACTGCGTGCCCTGCGGATGTGCACAGCAGCGGAAACAGCTTGCCCGCCATCGTTGCCGCTCGAAGGCCGCCGACCAGTTGCTCCTGGGTGAGCGTGCCTTCGGCGAAAAAGGTTTCCATCAGCTGCTCATCGGCCTCGGCAACCATCTCGATCAGCTGCTCGCGGGCGTGTTGCGCGGCATCGGTCAACGTGGCCGGAATGTCGGCCTCGGTCATCTTCCCGTCCGCGGCGAATGTTTGCGCCTTCATCTTCACCAAATCGACAACGCCGATGAACGCCTTCTCTTCGCCGAGCGGCAACTGCACCGGGATGATCTCGCGGGCACAGTCGCGGCGCAGCGATTCGAGGGCGCGATCGAGACTGGCGCGCTCGCGATCCAGCTTGTTGAGCACGACAATACGCGGCAGGCCGAGCGAGGCGGACTCGGACCACAGCTTCTCGGTCTGCACCTCGACGCCAGCGACTGCATCGACGACCACCAGGGCCGCTTCGACGACGCGCAGCGCAGAGCGGGCGTCAGTCAGGAAGTTGGCAAAGCCGGGTGTGTCGATGAAATTGATTTTGGTCTTCTGCCATTCGGCGTAGGCGAGGCTGGAGGACAGCGTGTGCTTGCGGGCGATTTCTTCGTCGTCGAAGTCGGTGACGGTGGTGCCTTCGTCGACCCGGCCGATGCGATTGACAGCGCCGGCGGCGAAAAGCAAGGTCGACACCAGCTGGGTCTTCCCACATCCACCATGCCCGACGACTGCCACGTTGCGGATGCTGCCCGCGTCGTAGACCTTCATAGGGGTATCCCTCCTGCCCTGCGCTGCCGCGTCCTGCGCTCAGCGCGCGCCCGCCCCCCGGGGCGAGCGGGAAGACGGATCATAGCCACGGCGGCCCGTGATGTCGATGCTACAGATATGTGTAGCCAATAAATCAAACCGACAATAATGTCCTGCAGTTAACCGTCACCGTGTCACGCCACACGCTGCGGATTTCGCAGGTTTCGCTCATCCCTCATTTCAATCACACATGTTTGTCGACGTTTTAAGCGAGACATACAAATGTGTCTCCATTTAGATTAACGCCTGCCTTTGCCAATCCGCGATTTGTCGAGGAAAACCCCCAATTCACCATCGTCCCGACGCAGACGGATGTGGCGCTCATCTTGCTCAATGGCGACACAACCGTGGGTGACTCCATAGAGAGCGCCGACCCCATTTCCCAGTGAGGTGATGCATGAACCAGGCTGATACCGCGTGGATGCTGATCTCGACAGCGCTTGTGCTGTTGATGACGCCTGCGCTCGCGTTCTTCTATGGCGGGCTGACCCGCTCCAAGAACGCGCTCAACACCATGATGATGAGTTTCATTTCCCTCGGCTTCGTTGGCGTTGCCTGGGCGCTCATCGGCTATACGCTTGCGTTCTCCGGCACCAACGCATGGATCGGCGACCTGTCGAACGTGTTTCTCTCCGGTGTCGGGCTCGAAGCCAAGGGCACGATCCCGCACATGCTCTTCATGGCATTCCAGGGGACGTTCTGCATTATCACCGCAGCGCTGATCTCGGGGGCCATTATCGAGCGCATGCGCTTCTCGGCATACGTTGCGTTCATCACGATCTGGGCGATCGCGATTTACGCGCCGATCGCGCACTGGGTGTGGGGTGGCGGCTGGCTCGCGTCGCTCGGCGCGTTCGACTTCGCCGGCGGCACGGTCGTCCACG
>DATCXH010000559.1:0-2348 GCA_036565925.1 Vicinamibacterales bacterium | reverse complement strand
CAGCCGCCGCAGTGTCCGGGTAATCCACCGGATCACTTGTGGCCGTACCCAGGTCGTGTACCGCGAGACCGCGGCCGCGCAGATGCTGGACGAGCGCAGACTTCAACGCGACCGCGCTGTGATCACCGGCGATCGCCACGGTCCGAATATCAGCGGAAGGAGCCAGTGATGCGGCGTCGGGATCGGCGCCCTCGCGAACCACCGAGATGCGCCTGGCCGTCAACGTGTCCTGAGCGAGTGGTGTGATGTGGCCGCCGACGACGAGCACGATGGTGCTGCCGTAGTCGAGCACGCGCGCATCCGCCTCGGTGACCATCTGAAACCGCTTCACGAGAGTCGCTATGTTACCCTTGCGGACTACGTGGCTCAAGGCATGCAGACCTTCATTTCCGCCGACGACATTCAGCGGCGCGTGCGTGCGCTGGCCGCTGAGATCGCGCGCGATCATCCGGACGGCGTGCACTTCGTGTGTGTGCTCAAAGGCGCGTTCATGTTCCTCGCCGATCTCGCCCGCGCGATTCCCGGTCATGTGACACTCGATTTCATGGCGCTCTCGAGCTACGGCAACAGCACGCGCTCGTCCGGACAGGTACAGGTTCTCAAGGACCTCGGTAGTGGTATCGAGGGCCGCGATGTCGTCATCGTGGAAGACATCGTCGATACCGGATTGACGCTCACCTATCTGCAGGACATCCTTCGTGCACGTGCCCCGCGTTCGCTACGTACGGCATGTCTGCTCAGCAAGCCGTCGCGTCGACAGACTGACGTGAAGGTGGACTACGTTGGCTTTACGATCGACGACAAGTTCGTGGTCGGCTACGGGCTCGACTTCAGCGAGCAACATCGCAACTTGCCGTACATCGCCGTCGTGGACGACTAGCGCCCTAACGCACCGACTCGCTTGCTACGGCTTCGGTACGTCGATGGTTTCCGAGTGCGGACGGTGAATCGCCTGAAGTGCGAGTAGTACACCGTACCTTTCACGCCTGTGGCATTGCGAAGCGTGTAGCCTTCTGCATTGTCGCAGGAACGTAGGCTCCAGCGGCTCATCCAGGGTAAACGTCGTGGTGAGATCACGGTGCGTGCATAACGGCCCGCTTCTCCGACGTGGATTTCTGTCCTCACGATTCTGCCGCTCGCCTCGACAGCCCAAACCGTTCCATGCGTCGGCAGATCGTGGCCATCGCCCTTTCGCAGAATCGTCGGCGCCGATGCACAGAAGTTACTTCAGCGCTTCCTCTGTCTTGACCTCGAAGCGCCGGAACTTGCCGTAAGTTGCCACGCCGCGGATTTCACCAGTACCGTCCGGATACCAGTCCCTCATGACGACGGGCACGTTGATCCCGAGCTCCTCGTCGAACTTGTACTCAGTGATGATTGAGGCTGGCGAGGTGCGACCACCGATCCGCAGCTCGGTTTTGACGACGCGACCAGTATCTTCCTCGATCCACGCCAGGCCACGGGACAGAATGTCCTGATTGCCATTCCCCCTGATGAGCGAAGGCACTCTGAACTCCTGAAACTGCACCTTCCTGACCGTAGGTCCGAGGTCTTTGTCCGTCCCGGCCGAATTGAATCGGAAACGCTCGCGGTAAGCATCCTGCAGAAATGCGACGACCATGAGTGGATTGTTGAGCGTGCCGATGTCGAGCAGGTTGTATCGGGAACCAGCTTCCTGCAATTCACGGGCGCGACGGACCGCATTCGCTGCCGGCTCCAGGAACAGCTTGGTGATGCGCGCTTCTTTGTCGCGCACGGGCTTGCCGTCGACTTCAGCGACATCGCGGAAGGCCTGCCACTGGGTATCGCCTGGATACCGCACCAGCAGGAAGTCGGAGCGCATCGTACGTTTGCGACGCGGGATCGTCGTCTCCTGGACCAGCGTCTCTTCCGCGACAACGTTCGAGAACTGATCGACGAAGCGCGCGATATACGCCGCCGACTTCGCCATCAACGCTTCAGTCTTGTTGTCCTGCGACACCGCTGGCCTCGGCGTGAGGACACCCACGATCAGCATCACGACGATGACAATGCGCACTAACATGTGACCTCTCGCGCAAGCGGGTTCGGAGGATCGGCCCTACTTCACTGCAGCTCGCACTTTCGAAATCCAGCTGCGCCCCTCGGCGATGACCGCCTTCTCGTCGAGCGTCAGCACCTTGCGGTCGCGCATCAGCACCTGGCCGTTGACAATCGTGTTCTGTACGTCATCGCCGCGGATGACGTAGACGAGATGAGAAATGGCGTCGTACATGGGAGTCTGTCGCGCCCCATTGATGGACACTGTAATCACGTCCGCGCGCTTGCGTGGCTCGAGCGACCCGATGCGCTTCTCCATGCCCAACGCG
>DATCXH010000051.1:0-7075 GCA_036565925.1 Vicinamibacterales bacterium | reverse complement strand
TCGAACTCGCCGACGAATGCGCTGGTTACTTCGTCAGCCGTGTGCCCGTGAAACCGTTACGCGTTCACGTTATCGAAGACCTCGTGTCCACAATTTTGATGCGCGGTGTCGAATTACGTGTGCAACCGAGCCTCTGGGAGTTGCGGGATGCCGTGATTGCATCGACGCTCGCATTCTCGATCATTCGCTGGCAGAATGCCGCGCCGCGCGCTTGAGCCGTCTCGGGTGACGAAGATATCGCTGCACCTGGCTGATGGAGAGCTTGCCCTTCGTCGCTTCCCTGTTCGGGCCACTCTTCGCGGGGCTCATCTTTCGTGGACCGTGCATCAAGGGCAAAAGGAGTCGATTCCAATCGACAGGAGCGCCGCTCGCGGCTGAGCGGCCAATGCGTGAGGCAGGCCAACGACAGGACGCTACAGTGAAGACTTCGATTTTTGTTGGGACGAGTCTTGATGGCTTCATTGCGCGAAGCAACGGCGATCTCGATTTTCTTCCCCCGGGCGGTGGCGAGCCGCACGGCTACGACGAATTCATCGCGACGGTGGACGCGTTAGTCATCGGCCGGAAGACATTCGAAACAGTCCTGGCCTTTGAAGCATGGCCCTACGCCCGGAAACCCGTGTTCGTCCTCAGCAGTAACCCGCTTGCTGCCGCGCCGCCGGGTGCAGTCGTGGAGCACTTGTCGGGCCCGCCAGGCGAGATCGTCTTGCAGCTTGCCGCTCGTGGCCTCCAACATATCTACGTCGATGGCGGAGTTACGATTCAACGGTTTCTTCAGGCGGGGCTCATTCAACGGCTCATCATCACGCGCGTTCCGGTGTTGATTGGATCTGGGATTCCGCTTTTTGGCGCGCTGCCGCACGATGTCTTGCTCACGCACGTTGCGACGCGCCAGTATGCGAGCGGCCTTGTCCAGAGCGAGTACGTGGTGACTCCCTGACAGGCGTTTGCAGCTCGCGCCGGCCGTGCGATCGTGAGCGCCGCGGCTGAAACGCAACGTTTAGGCCTCTCAGAAAGGTCCGCATGAGAGTTGTGGCGATCAGCGTCGGCAGACCGCAGGAGGTGGAGTGGCGCGGCCGTCGCGTTCAGACGTCCATCTTCAAGACACCCGTATCACGCCGAGTGCACGTCGCGCGCGACAACGTCGAAGGCGACCAGCAGTCGGATCTGTCCGTTCACGGCGGGCCGGAGAAAGCGGTGTACGTCTACCCGACGGAGCACTACGACTTCTGGCGTCGCGAACTACCGGAGGCGGAATTGCCGTGGGGCGCGTTCGGGGAGAATTTCACCTCAGAGGGTCTGCTCGAAGATGAGGTCTGGATTGGCGACCGCTACCGTGTCGGGACGACGGAACTCGTCGTCACACAGCCGCGGATGCCCTGCTACAAGCTGGGGATCCGTTTCGACCGACCCGACATGGTCAAGCGTTTCCTCCAAAGTCGTCGCAGCGGGTTCTATCTCGCTGTCGAACGAGAAGGGGAGGTGGGTGCCGGGGATGCGATCGAGCGGTTCGCGCGCGATGAGACGCGCCTGACGGTGGAAGACGTGGTCACGCTCTACGCCGCCGATTCAGCGAATCAGCCGCTGCTGGCGCGTGCGAGCGATCATCCTTCGCTCCCCGCCGCTTGGCGTGAGTACTTCCGGAAGCGGTTGTGGGAACCCGACGCGTGATACGCGGCGTGAAGTGGCGTCGGCGAACGACTCAGGCCGTTAGACCAAGGATTAGCTCACAATGGAAGTCGGAATATCCCGTGCGAAGGTGACCGGCATCGCCCCACAATTCCTGGTCGATGATCTTCCGCGATCGATCGAGTACTACTGTGAGTGTCTGGGCTTTGAGCTGGACTTCAGCTACGAGTCCTTCTACGCCAGTGTCAGTCGTGACGGCTGTGCGATTCACCTCAAGGCCGCCGCGAAGACTGTGGCCGATCGGTTGCATCGTAGGCAACACGAGCATCTCGATGCCTACATCGCTCTCACCGACGCTGCTGCTTTACACGAAGAACTGAGGTCGCGCGGAGCGCGCATCACGAAGCCGCTTGAAGAAAGGCCGTGGTCGTGCAAAGACTTCTACGTCGAAGATCCCGACGGATACATTCTCTGTTTCAGCGAGCAGACGGCCGAATAACCCCAGCGCGTGCCCCACGCCATGTCATGTGACGCGCGCGTGCCGCTGATGAGCGCCGACATGAGCGAGACGGGTGATTCCGGAACCGACGAATCGATGAACGCGAGCCGAGGTGCTTCGGGCTGTTATCGAACGTGCGCGGCTTGGCGACGTCTTCGCGTGGTAATACAGGTCGCACGGCAGGATCGGGGCTGGCTCGCCTTATCGCACGAAGCAATGGAATTGTGTCTACCTTTATGCAACCGGTGCGCAGATGAACCAGAGTGGACGGGATCGGATGTAGCAAGGCGCTGCGCGCCCGGCAGAGTAGGTGAGATGTTCACGCTCGATCAAGTCGTTCCGTGGGGCCGCTCGTTCGACGAGTATCGACGCATGTTCGCGCTGACCGACGATGATCTCCAGTTGAAGATCGTGGGCTGCGCCGATGGCCCGGCGAGTTTCAATGCGGTGGCAACGCGTCGAGGATCAACCGTGGTCTCCTGCGATCCGATCTATCGCTATAACGTCGAGGAACTTCGTCGGCGCATCGCGTCGACCTGCGACGAAATCCTGGATCAAACCCGTCGGAACGAACGTGAATTCGTCTGGAGCACGATTCGCTCGGTTGACGAACTCGGGACAGTGCGGATGGCCGCCATGAACGATTTTCTTGGCGACTATCCCGCGGGACTGACGCAAGGTCGATACGTCGATGCCGAACTGCCGCACCTTCCATTTGGCGATGCGACTTTCAGCCTGGCGTTGTGCTCGCATTTCCTGTTCTTGTACACAACGCAATTGGGCGAGGCATTTCATCGGTCAGCGATTCGGGAGATGTGCCGGGTCGCCCGGGAAGTTCGCATCTTTCCACTGCTCGAGTTGGGCGGTGAGCCGTCGCCGCTGGTTCAACGAATGGTGGACGAGTGTGACAGCCAGGGATTCGATGTGTCGATCGAGGCGGTCGACTACGAGTTTCAGCGCGGGGGAAACCAGATGATGCGAATTCGGCGAGTCCGCACGGATGGCTGATAATGTCGCGCGACAACGTCCTTATCGGCAGCAGAGCGTGAGATGCTCATGTGGTCCGAATCGGATCCGAACATCAAGATCGCCCAACAGTGCCTGCCCGGTTAAGGGCAGAGATCTCAGACGAGCAACGGCCGGAGCAGCTGGTGGCAGAAGCTCTGGGGAGCGTGAGTCACCTTCTTCGAGGAACCATGAATTTCCCTTACGTCATTCTCGCTCGCGTGTACGAACACATCGAACCGATCGATCGTGGTGAGCGATATGAAGATCCACTTCAGGCAGTTCTCGAGCCAGCCAACATCGGCCGTGTGACGGGCGGCGGCTCCCAATTGAATGCACTCGGAGGAATCGCGCACGCCGATGTGGAGATCGAACTCGCCAACCTCGACGGAGCACTGGACGTCGTGGTGGATGCGCTCGAGAAAGCCGGCGCGCCTCAGGGATCCGAACTGATCGATATGTCAAACAGCCGCACCTTGCGGCAATTCGGCAAGCAGCAATGCCTGGCGATTTTCCTCGACGGCATGACGCTCCCTGAAGAGGTGTACGCGGATCTCGACTTCGAGGCTGTCGTAGCGGAGCTCGGAGCGGCCGCAGGCGATGGCAGTAATCGGGGCTTCTGGCAGGGAGCGGAGGAGACCGGTCTCTTTTTCTTCGGTCCGGATGCCGAAGCGATGTTCGCCCGCGTTGACCCCGTGCTGCGTCGCCTGCCGATCGGGCAGAACGCGCGCGTCGTGCTTCGTCACGGTAAGCAGGACCTGAATCCGCGCGAAGTTCGGATGCCGAGACACTGAACATGCTTTACATGGTTGTCGAGACCTTTCGAGACGGCGACGCGTTGCCTGTGTACCGCCGCTTCCGAGACAAGGGCCGAATGGCGCCAGACGGTCTGAAATATGTGGCGAGCTGGGTCACCGAGGACCTGCGCCGCTGCTTCCAGATCATGGAGTGTGATGACCCAGCACTCATCGCACAGTGGATGGCTCGCTGGGAGGATGTGACCGAATTCGACGTGGTCCCCGTGATCACCTCCGAGCAAGCGGCCGCGTCGGTTGCACCACGGCTCTAATACAGAGAATGCAACAGCGTTCACGTCCCTGCGATTAAGCGGGGATTCGACCGTCGCACGGTGACAGGGTAGGTCATTTTCGGAACCCGAACCCGGAACCCGAACCCGGAACCCAGAACCTGGAACCCGGAACCTGGAACCCGGAACCCGGAACCCGGAACCTGGAACCTGGAACCTGGAACCTGGAACCTGGAACTGACATTCCGCCTCGCCATTCGTGCTATCGTCGTCGTCATCACGGCAGCGTGGTGCTGCCGTTCCGGATCCCCGGCGCGGCCGGGAAAGCGAGTGCGTGATGACGAAGCCTTCATTTCATTTCCTGGCACAACTGATGTTCGTCCGCTTGAAGGCGGACACTACGTACGCGTCGCGAGGCTGACATGGGCGCGCTACGCGTCTGTGTGTCCGCATCAGCGGCCGACCGTCTGTCGTGTGCGCGCGAGGTGATCCGCGCTTGCGAACCGGGCACGCGCGTCCTCATCGTCGGCGCGTCGCGTGGCGCGGCTGACGACCTGGCGCGCGCGATCGCCGCGTCGGCTCCCGCTACATTCGGCCTTCAGCGTCTGAGCCTGACGCAACTCGCCGCGAAGACGGCGATCGTGACGCTCGCCTCAGACGGCATGACGTCGAGTACGCGGCTCGGCACTGAAGCGGTCGCTGCGCGGGTGGCATTTGACGCGACGAAGGACGGCTCGCTCTCGTACTTCAGCGCCGTCTCGAGGACTCCGGGATTCCCGCGCGCGTTGGCGCGCACGCTTCAGGAGTTGCGTCTAGCTGGTGTTCGTGCGCCGCAGCTGACGCCACTACCGCTTGCCGGTCCGGACCTCGCCGATCTGCTCGAGCGCATTGACGCATCGTTTGCCGCTGCCTCGACCGCCGATCGGGCAGAGCTCTTTCGGGCCGCGGCGCGCACGATCGCGACGGCTCCCGCTGCCGATGTTGTCGTGCTGCTCGATCTGCCGTTCGAGCATTCCGCCGAGCGCGAATTGGTGAGCGCGCTGGTCGCGACTGCGAGCTCCACGCTCGCGACGATTCCGCACGGCGACATTGATGGCATCTCGTATCTCGAGGCCATCGGCGGTGCGGTCGAGAGAGGCGAGTCGACCGACACCGGTGATCTCGCCTGCCTGCGCAAGTTCCTCTTCACGGCTGAGGCGCTGCCGGCTGAGCGTGCGCTGGACGGCTCACTCACGCTGTTCTCGGCGCCGGGTGAAGGACGCGAGTCGGTGGAGATCGCCAGGCACATCATGCGAGAAGCGCGCAGCGGCCGGCGCTTCGACGAGATGGCGATTCTCGTGCGATCGCCGCACAGCTACTTCGGATTGCTCGAGCACGCGTTGACTCGTGCAGGTGTGCCCGCCTGGTTCGACCGCGGCACGCGTCGGCCGCATCCCGCCGGCCGTGCGTTTCTCGCGCTGCTCGCCTGTGCGGGTGAGTCACTCTCCGCCGCGCGATTCGCCGAGTATCTGTCGCTCGGTCAAGTTCCGGACGAGCACGCGTCGCGCGATCGCACCTGGGTCGCTCCGCTCGACGAAGCTGTGAATCGTGTGCCGATGACCGGCGACGAACGGGCCGATGACGAGGAGTCGAATGCGGTAACGACGGCATCACCGGAACCGGACACAGAGCAGGTCAGGGCCGGCACACTGCGGGCCCCGTGGCGCTGGGAACAGTTCCTCATCGATACCAAAGTGATCGGAGGGGGCGCCGATCGTTGGCGACGCAGGCTCGACGGCAAAGCCAAAGAGATAGAGCGACGGATGCGCGAAGCGCTGCTCGCCGATGACGGCGGCGATGCGAAAGTCGAGGGGATCAGGCATGTGCTCGAGCAGCTTGGGCACCTCCGTGCATTCGCACTGCCGATTATCGAGACGCTGGCGTCGTGGCCCGCCGAAGCCGTGTGGGGAGCGTGGCTCGACGTGTTCGAGGAGCTGGTGCCTCGCGTGCTCCGCACCCCCTCGCACGTGTTGCGCGTGCTCGCCGATCTGCGGCCGATGGCGGAAGTGGGGCCGATCGATCTCGACGAAGCGCGTCGCGTTCTCGCCGAGCGGTTGTTGTTGCTCGACGCCGACCCGCCGGCGCAGCGTTATGGACGCGTATTCGTCGGTACGCCGCAGCAGGCGCGCGGCCGCAGCTTCGCAGTGGTGTTTGTGCCCGGGCTTGCTGAGCGGATGTTCCCGCAGAAGCCGCGCGAAGATGCGCTGATGCTCGATGATCTGCGTCGTGACGTCGATCGCGCACTGCCGACGCAGCACCAGCGTCTTCACGCGGAACGCCAGTTACTGCAGATTGCGACCGGCGCAGCCTCCGAACGTCTCTTCGTCTCGTATCCGCGCATCGAGCTGAGCGAATCGCGTGCGCGAGTGCCATCCTTCTACGCGCTCGACGTCATGCGCGCGGCAACCGGACGCATCCCACACCACGAGGAACTCGAGCGGACAGCGCGTGATGCGGGAGACGCGACGCTGGCCTGGCCTGCGCCGTCACATCCCGAAGATGCAATCGACGATCAGGAGCACGACCTGGCCGTGCTCCGTGCACTGCTCGACGAGACTGATCCGGCCGCCGTTCGTGGTCATGCCCATTACCTGTTGAAGCTGAATGAATGTCTGCGCCGGTCGGTCGTGGATCGATGGGCCCGCGGCGAGCGGCGGTGGTCGACGAGTGACGGATTGATTCGCGTCTCGCCGTACACGAAAGAGGCACTCGCGTCTCGTCGTCTGACGGCCCGCCCGTACTCGTTGTCGTCGCTGCAGAAGTTCAGCGCGTGTCCGTATCAGTTCCTGCTGGCGTCGATCTTCAAACTGCAGCCGCTGGAAGTGCCTGAGCCGCTTCAGCGGATGGATCCGCTGACGCGAGGCAGCATCTTCCAC
>DATCXH010001264.1:0-4534 GCA_036565925.1 Vicinamibacterales bacterium | reverse complement strand
TTCTCCTGGCAGATGAATTCGATCAGCTCGGCGTCGAACTTGCCGTCAGTCATCAGACGATGATGAACACGGATCGTGAACGGACGCGTGTAGGCTTTCGGGTCGTCGATCGTGACGTCGATCTGGATCGTGCCGTAGTTCAACCGACGCCACCGTTCGGTCATCTTCGCGGCGTCAGTCAACGGACTGCCGTAGATGTCGAGCCACCCGCCATCGCGAAAGCCGGTGGTTTCCACGACGAGTGTGTCGCCATCCCAGCGTCCGATTGAGTAGCCATACCACCACGGCTGCGGATCGTTGGTCGGCAGCGATCGGCCGTCGGTGAGGATCTGGCGCACGCCCGCGTTGCCTTCGTACAGGATGGCGATGACATCCGGCGTCTGTATCACTTTGCGCGGTTGCGGGTGCATGTGGAACTGGATGAGTCCCATCGGGAGGCAGTGCGCGTCGGGATTCTCTTTGCTCTCCTGCTCGTGACGTTCCGCCTTGAGCTTGGCCGCCCACGGTTGAAACGGCAATTCGCCCGTGAAGTTCGCGAAGACATCGGCGAACGTCGCCGCCGGCGGCTCACCAGGCGGCGAGACCGGCAGGGGCTGTACGCGTCCATCGACGAACCAGGCGTTCTGCCACACGCCCGTGAAGTCAGGCTTGCCGTCTGCGGTCCTTGGCGTCGGCGCTTGCAGATCCACACGACCGTCAGGTGTGCGCGGCACGTTGCGATCCGGATGCGCAGGCCACTGCGCTCGAGGAAGTGCCGGCACGAGCACACAAAGAGCGAACGCCACGGTCCAGATGCGACGAGTCTGCATGGCCGCATCGTAACTCGACCGGCAACAGGGTGTTGTCTGGCTCTCGGCTCTGGGCTCCAGGCTTTGGGCTTGGCTCTAGCCTAAAGACCAAAGCCAAAAGCCCTGGCTCGTTACGGTATCGTTCAGAAATGGCTGCCGATCCGCACAAGCCACTGCGCGACGATGTGCGCCTGCTCGGTGAGTTGCTTGGCGATACGGTGAAGCGGTTCGCCGGCGAGGACGTGTTCGACCTCGTCGAACGTGTTCGCGCGTTGGCCAAGAGCAGCCGCTCGGGTAACGAGCGCGCGTTCAGCGAACTCGCCGATGTCCTGGCTGGGATGTCACTCGATGAGGCGTTGCCTGTCGCTCGTGCGTTCGCGCAATTCCTCCACCTCGCCAACATCGCCGAACAGCATCATCGCATCCGGCGTCGCCGAGCGTATCAACGCGATCCCGACGCACGGCCGCAACGCGGTTCGTGCGAGGACAGCTTCGCGCGCCTGCTTGCTGAGGGTATTTCACCCGAGCGCCTGCACGAAGCGGTCTGCTCACTCCAGATTGAGCTTGTCCTGACTGCGCATCCGACCGAGGTCGCCCGCCGGCGCATCGTTCAGAAGCACAATCGGATCGCGCGCGCGTTGGCCAACCGCGACCGGCCTGATCTCACGCTCGTCGAACGCGAACAGTTGCTGGCGACGCTTCGCCGTGAGGTCGAGAGCGCATGGGCGACCAACGAAGTCCGCGAGCAACGTCCGTCGCCGATCGACGAAGTTCGCAGCGGTCTCGTCGTCTTCGAGCAGAGTCTCTGGGATGCGGTCCCTGGCTTCGCGCGGGTGCTCGATCGTGCGCTTCGCGCGAGCGTCGGCCGTGGGCTGCCGGTGGATGCCGCTCCGCTGCGCTTCGGGTCGTGGATCGGCGGCGACCGTGATGGTAACCCTCATGTGACGCCGGAAGTGACGCGCCGCGCATGCTGGCTGTCACGGTGGGCGGCCGCCGACCTCTATCTCGACGAGATTGACGCACTGCGCGACGAGTTGTCGCTCGAGATGGCCAGTCCCGAACTCATGGCGCGTGTCGCTGATGTTCGCGAACCATATCGCGCGCTGCTTCACGGTGTTCGCACGCGAATGCGTGCGACGCGCGATGGAATCGAGCGGCTGTTGCAGAACGGCGACGAACCGCCGCCGGCCGAAATTTATCTCGATGCCGCAGATCTGATGGCCGACCTGTGTCTGTGCCATCGGTCACTCGAGGAGACCGGCCATCACGTGATTGCCAACGGCCGATTGACGGATCTGTTGCGACGGGTATCGGTGTTCGGCGTAACGTTGGCGCCGCTCGACATCCGTCAAGACGCGGCACGGCACAGCGACGCGTTGTCGGCGATTACGACGACGCTGGGGCTCGGATGCTATGGCGAGTGGAGTGAAGCACAACGACTCGACTTCCTCGGACGCGAGCTTGCCGGCCGCCGACCGCTCATCCCGCAGGCGTTCGAGACAACACCCGAGGTCCGCGACGTGCTCGACACGTTCACGATGATTGGTCGCCTGCCGGCAGGATCGCTCAATGCCTACGTGATCACGATGACACGTAGGGCGTCGGACGTATTGGCGGTGGAGTTGTTGCAGAAAGAGGGGCGTATCGCGGCGCCCTTGCGGACCGTGCCCCTCTTCGAGACCGCAGGCGATCTCGCCGACGCCGCGCAGATTCTCAATACGCTTTTCGACCTGCCGTGGTACCGCTCGCGGATCAATGGCCGTCAGGAAGTGATGCTCGGATACTCGGACTCGGCAAAGGACGTCGGCCGGCTCACCGCTGGATGGGAACTCTACAAAGCGCAGGAAGCCATCGTTGCAACAGGCGCGCGCCGCGATGTGCGGATCACGCTCTTTCACGGCCGCGGCGGCAGCGTCGGTCGTGGAGGGGGGCCCACGCACCTCGCGCTGCAATCGCAGCCTCCCGGTTCACTCGACGGCACGCTTCGCGTGACAGAGCAGGGTGAGATGTTGCAGGCGCTCTTCGGGTTTGCCGACATCGCGGTCAGGACGATGGAGGTCTACACCACCGGGACGCTCGAAGCATGGCTGCGCCCGGGCACTGCGCCACTCGCGGACTGGCGCGAGTGTATGGAGCGCCTCGCCGCGGATGCACGTACCGCGTACCGACGCGTAGTGGATGAAGAGCCCCGATTCTCCGACTACTTCCACAGCGCGACACCGGAGGCCGAGATCGACGAGCTGAATCTCGGTAGCCGGCCGGCACGCCGGGGAGCGCAGGGTGGCGTGCGCGGACTACGCGCGATCCCCTGGCAGTTCGCCTGGACGCAGACCCGTCTGATGCTCGGTGCATGGTTGGGAGTGGAGGAGGCCATCGATCGCGCGATCGAGCGCGGGGAAGGAGATCGCTTGAAGACCATGTACGGCGCCTGGCCGCACTTCCAGTCCGCGATCGGATTGATCGAGATGGTGCTCGCAAAAGCCGATGGCCGCATCGCTTCCGAATACGACCGTCGTCTCGTGCCTGAGTCGCTTCAACAGATTGGCGTTGAGTTGCGGGGCCGGCTCCAACGCGCGATGCGCGGCGTGCTCGACGTGACCGGACACGCCGAGCTGCTCGAATCAACGCCGGTGATCCGCCGGTCCATCGACGTGCGGAATCCCTATGTCGATCCCCTGAATCTGGTCCAGGTCGAACTGCTGCGTCGCGTGCGGCGCCAATCGGACGCGCGCACCCATCGAGCGCTCATGGTGACCGTCAACGGGATCGCGGCAGGGATGAGGAACACCGGCTAGGAGACAGCTGAGAAAGCCACCTCGCAGAGAGCGCAGGCAGGGGCCGCGGCGATGTCGATCTCGAACCGTGTGGATCGACGATACAGTGAGATGCCTGTGCCGTGGCTCGGTGGTAGGGCCGAGGTGCATGCCCAGGCGTCAGGAAGGACGCGACAATGAGCGGAGTGCGGTTGCTGGTTGGAACCCGCAAAGGGGCGTTTGTGCTGACCTCGGACGGGAAGCGCACGAAATGGGACGTCAGCGGCCCGTTTTTCGGCGGTTGGGAGATCTATCACCTCAAGGGTTCGCCCGCAGACCCGAATCGAATCTACGCATCACAGAGCAGCGGCTGGTTTGGTCAACTCATTCAGCGCTCGAGTGACGGCGGCAAGACATGGGAGCCGGTCGGCAATAAATTCGTGTACGACGGCGTACCGGGCACACATCAGTGGTATGACGGCACGCCCCATCCGTGGGAATTCAAACGTGTCTGGCATCTCGAGCCGTCGCTGACCGATCCGGAAACCGTGTATGCGGGCGTCGAGGACGCCGCGTTGTTCCGCACAACCGATGGCGGCCAGAACTGGCACGAGCTGCCCGGCCTTCGCGGTCACGGCTCAGGTTCGCACTGGTCGCCCGGCGCTGGCGGTCTCGGCCTGCACACCATCGTGCTCGACCCGACCGACGCCAAGCGCATGTACATCGCCATCTCGGCTGCCGGCGCATTTCGCACCGACGATGGCGGCACCGCGTGGCGGCCCATCAACAAGGGTCTGCGTTCAGAGCAGATTCCCGACCCGAACGCTGAGGTCGGCCACTGCGTGCATCGCATCGCCATGCACCCGTCACAACCGAATGTGCTGTTCATGCAGAAGCACTGGGACATCATGCGGACCAACGATGCTGGTGATTCATGGCACGAGGTCAGCGGCAACCTGCCCACCGACTTCGGGTTCGTCATTGACGTCCACG
>DATCXH010000657.1:0-2606 GCA_036565925.1 Vicinamibacterales bacterium | reverse complement strand
TGAGGCTCGTTGATCAGCAGCCGCAAACGAAGGAAGTAGTCGGCCGCCGAGATCGCCGTCAGGCCGAACGAGAGCCAGATCGCCGCGTCCACCAGCAGCGATCTTTCGCCGCGATAGTTGAAATACATCACGATCACGCTGGTCATGATCAGCGCAGCGGTCGTCATTTTTCCCCAGATTGACGGCCGGAACGTGCGCGGTCCGACCGCCAGGTTGACGACCGCCACCACGGCAATGATGACGATGTCGCGACTGATGACGCTGACCGTCAGCCACAAAGGCAGATGGTTGGTCAGCGGGATCGAGGGGATCGTCAGGACGATGAAGGTGGTGACGAGCAGCAGCTTGTCGGCCATCGGGTCGAGCCAGGCGCCAAGGCTGGTGCGCTGTCCGGCACGACGCGCGATCAGCCCGTCGAGGGCGTCGGTGATACCGGCAAACGCGAACACCAGCAGCGCTGCACCGAGTCGTCCGTCGACGAGCAGCAGCACGAACGCGGGGATCAACATGATCCGCAGGATCGTGAGTTGATTGGCGAGGGTCAGATTGCCCACGACGATTCAATGCTCAAGGCTCAACGCCCAATGCTCAATGCGCAACGTGCAGAACTGATGCTCCAACGGTGGCCGCTCAGTATCGTGCATTCTGCATTGTGCATTGTGTTTGATCGTCACAGTCCTGCGTTAGCCGTTGGCGCCGAGAGGGCGCTCACTTTGTCGAGGGTCTCGACGGCTTCGCTGCCTGATACTGGCCGTCCGACAAGAAAACGATCGCCTTCGAGCAGCGGCATGACACCTGATGCGACCGCGGCGGCCGCCGCCGTGTACTGCACGTGACGGCGATTCATGTCGCCAATCGCTGGACGCTGCGCGAGACGGGTGCGGAGAGCGGCATCGTTGGACGAGAGCAGCGTGAGCAGACGGTTGATCGCCACGGCGAGATCGCCGCGACGCACGACTGCATTCGGCTGAAATGTGTGATTCTCGAATGGCGGCATGATACCCGCTTCCGCCACCCGCGCGATCCACGTCGCCGCCCAGTGACCGCGAACGTCGGTCATCACCAACTGACGCGTCGGCGCAGCCTTGACGATTGACTCGAGACGGACGCCGATCAGCGCGGCAAGATCGCCGCGGGTGATCTGCGCAGCGCTCAGCGCCGCCTTGTACTCGGGCGGCAACTGCGCCTCGCGCACCCTCTTGGTGACGGTCGCAAGCTTCGCTTCGAGCTCCGGCGAGGGATCGAGATCGAGCGCCGTTCGATAGGCGGCCTCGGCCCCGGCAAGATCCTGCCGCGACTCGAGCAGCTCGGCAAGCTGGGTGAACGCGGCAGCGTCGAGGGGATCGAGCTCGGTCGCGCGACGCAGGCGCGTTAACGCCTGCTCGTTATTACCCGCCCGGCGCTCGACGACTCCGAGTTCGCGATAGAGGAATGCGCTCTCAGGAGATCCAGCAATCGCCTGCTCGTACGCCGTTCTCGCCTCCGGGAAGCGGCCGGACCTGGCTGCGGCGCGCGCGGCCTCGATGAGATCCTGCAATCCGCGGAAGCGTAAGACCTCAGCGCGCTGGCGAACGGCGGTCAGCGACGGATCAGCCTTCACCGCAGCATCGAAGGACGCCAGCGCTTCGCCTTCCCGCTTCAACGCGAGCAGCGCCTGACCACGACCGACCAGCGCCGGGACATACGCGGGTGACGCGCGGAGTGCCGCGTCGAACGCGGTGACCGCACGGTCGAAGTCGCGCCGGGCCAGTGCGACCAGACCCTGACCGGCGTGCGCAGGATACATTTGCGGACTGCTCTTCAATGCCGCGGCGAACTCGCGATCGGCGCCGCGGAGATCGTCGATCTGCAGATACTTCCAACCCAGGTCCACGTGCTGGGCGGCAAACGACCGCTGCATCGTTGCGGGAACGGCCGGATAAACGAAATCAGGATGAGCCGGAGTGAGCGCCGTGGCAGGCACTTTCTTCGAGGCACACGCAGCCGCCAGCAGCAGCATCAACGTGGCGATGGCGCGGTTAGTCTGCATGCGACTCCTGCTCCTGCCGCATCGGGGTGGTGAGCCGCTCGATGAAGCGCCGTGGCACATCGGCTTCGATGACGACTTTGCCGTTGGTCGCGACGTGGCTGATCACGCGCGCGACCCGATACATCCGCGCGATCTGCTGGCGATCGAAATCCTTGCCGCTATCGAAGGTGATCGTGATTCGTCGCGTGTCGAGAGCGAGCCGCGAGGCGACCATCTGCAGGAGCTCGTCCAGGCCATTGCCGGTCCTGGCAGAGATCAGTGCACAGGCTGGGTCCGCTTCCCGCAGCCGCCGTTGCTCATCAGCCGTGATCGCATCGGTCTTGTTGTAGACGTCGATCGTCGGCACGTCATTGGCCCCAACTTCATCGAGCACGCGGCGCACCGCGGCGACCTGTCGCTCGCGCTCGGGATTGGCCGCATCGATCACATGAAGCGCGAGGTCGGCTTCTGCGACTTCCTCGAGCGTGGCGCGGAACGCCGCTACCAGCGCATGCGGCAGGCGATCGATGAATCCCACCGTGTCGGAGACGAGCAGTTCCCGGTTATCGGGCAAGCGCACCCGACGAACGAGCGGGTC
>DATCXH010000818.1:0-7729 GCA_036565925.1 Vicinamibacterales bacterium | reverse complement strand
GATTGCCAGGCAGATCGCCGATGCGCTCGACGCGGCGCACGAGCGCGGGATCGTCCATCGCGATCTCAAGCCAGCCAACATCAAGCTGAGCTCGTCGGGACGCGTGAAGGTGCTCGACTTTGGACTCGCCAAGGCAGTCGGAGAAGACGACGCCAATCCTGACGTCTCGAACGTCGCTACGGTCACGCTCGGAGCGACGCAGGAAGGGCACGTCGTCGGTACGCCCGCCTACATGAGTCCGGAGCAGATGCGGGGTCAGGCGGTGGACAAGCGCGCCGACATCTGGGCGTTCGGCTGCGTGCTCTACGAAATGATCACCGGCCGCGCGGCGTTCGCGCGGCAGACGATGTCCGATACCGTGGCCGCAGTGCTCGAAGGCGATCTCGACTGGAACTCGGTCCCGCCCACTGCGCCGGCGGCGGTCTGGCAGTTGGTCAAGCATTGCCTCGCCAAGGATCCACGACATCGACTCCGCGACATCGGCGACGCGCGTCTTCGCATCGACGACATCCTGTCGGCGCCTGCCGCAGCGCCGGCTGCACCCGATGTCACACGGAAGCGCGTGTGGATCGGGGCGACTGCGACGCTTGGTGTGGCGCTCCTGGCGGGTGCTGCGCTGATGTGGTACTTCCGGGCGCCCAGTACGCCGGACCGTGCCCCGGCACAGTTCACGTTGGCGTTCGCCGAGCAAGCGGATCTATCGGTCGCGTCAGTGCCGGCGCCGTCTCCGGACGGACGCCATTTCATCTTTCTCGGGACGGATGGAAAGGGCGTCAGGTCGGTGTGGCATCGCCCGATCGACTCGGCGGAGTCTCGCGCCCTGCCCGGCACCGAAGGCGCACAGACGCCGATCTGGTCGCCCGACGGCCAGTGGGTGGCGTTCTTCGCCGATGGGAAGCTGAAGAAGGTGGGCGTTAACGGCGGTCAGCCCCAGACGATTGCCTCTGTGCCTGGATTTCAGGAGGCCTCGTGGGGTTCGGGGGGCGTGATCATTTTTCGCCCGAGCAATCGTCTGCCGCTCTCCCGTATTTCAGCATCCGGAGGAATGCCGGCACCGCTCACACAGTTGAACGTCGCGCTCGGTGAGAACTCCCATCGCGGCCCTACGTTCTTGCCCGATGGTCGCCGGTTTCTGTTCACGTCCCGCTGCGCCGATTCGTCGAACAACGCGCTCTATCTCGGGTCACTGGATTCACCCGCGGTTCAACGAGTGATGAATGCGCAGTCGAAGGCACTGTATCTGCCGACCGGTGACGGGCCGGGTGCCTTGGTCTACTACCGCGATGGCGGCCTCGAAGCGAGGACCTTCGACCCCGACCGAAATGTGCTGGGGGATCCGCGAACTGTGACTGCCAGCGTGGACTACAACTCGGCAGGCATCGGCGCGTCGTTTCAGGCTGCGGCCGACGGACGGGTGATCATCGTACGGCCTGCAGGAAACAGCGGCATGCAGCTGACGTGGTTCGACAGAAACGGCGAGCAGTCAGGAACGCTGGGCCCGCCGACCATCGACCTGTATCAGCCGCGGCTGTCACCGAAAGGCGACCGAATCGCGTTCACGCGTCCAGATCCGAAGAACGGTAATCGTGATGTGTGGATCATCGAGGTCGACCGTGGCATTGCCGCTCCGCTCGCGCAATGCGGCCAACGACTGGCACCCGGTATGGTCTTCCGACGGGACGAGGCTGTTGTTCAACTCGGATCGCGAGGGGAAGACAGAAGGTCTTCTCTACGTCAAGAGCGCATCGGACGTGAGCTCGGAGGAGACGCAGTTGCTCGACCAGCAAAGCTCACCGACCGACTGGTCGCCGGATGGACGTTGGGCGGCGGTGGCCGGGACGGGGACTGACAAACCGGATCCCGAGAGCAGTGTCGCGCAGATCGTATCGATAGCGGATCGCTCGATGAAGCGCCTCCTGGAAGCGAGGTCACGCAACGGTGCTGTCCGCTTTTCACCAGATGGCAGGTGGGTGGCGTACACGTCGGACGAGACGGGCCGCTTCGAGGTCTTCGTCCGCCCATTCGCCAACGGCGTGGTTGCCGCACAAAAGATACAGATCTCCGAGTTGGGGGGCGACTTTCCCGTCTGGCGCAATGATGGACAGGAGTTGTACTTCATGTCCGAAGATGGGGCCATTCACGTGGTGCCGACCGGTACGCTTCGTATTGATGGCCCCGTTCCTCGCACACAGCGCCTTTTCCGTTCATGTCCGGGAAGCGCGCCGCAGTCTCCGCCGATGTCGGGCCAGTTCTGGGGAAATCCGTACGACACGCGTGATGGCAAGCGGTTCATTGTCAATTGCAGCCTGCGGCCGTCGCGTGAGTACGTTGTCCTCATGAACTGGCCGCTTGCGAACCGCTAACGATGCGGCACGTCCAAAGGACGTGCCCTACGCTTGAGCTTGCACTCCATCGCGCTTCATTCACAATGAACCCGCCTTCGTCTTCGACGAGGCAGGCTCTCCCAATCACAACCTTCTTCGTACGGAGCGCGCGTGAGCACGAGCATCACGAACTACGACGGCGGAATCACTACGACTCCGCAGCAGCACGTTCATCCCAAGACCGTTCAGGAACTGCAGGAGATTCTTCGCGATACACAGAAATACCCGAGTCCCGTCCGCGCGATGGGCAGCAATCACTCGCTCACGCCGTGCGCCGCCTCGACCGGCACCATCGTCAGCATGGACGGCTTCACCAGGATCGTGAAGATCGACACCGAGAAGAAGACGCTCACGGCGCAGGCCGGCCTGCAACTGGTGGACGCCGCTGCAGCGATCCGCAAGAAGGACCTGCAGTTCATGCTGAACATCGAGATCGGCAACATCACGCTGGGATCCGCAGCGTGTTGTCAGACGAAAGACAGTCTCGATGGCGTCGAACTGGGTCAGGTCAACTCGTACGTCACCGCGATCAAGTGGGTGAGTCCGTCTGGCGAATTGATGGAGGCATCGGAGAGCAAGAATCCGGAGCTGCTCCCGTACATCCGCGCCAGCTACGGCCTCGCCGGCATCGTCTACGAGGTGACGTTCAAGCTGAAGCCGCTCGAGATCATCAGCTTCAACTACGACGTGCACGATGTCGACGACATCAAGGACTCGACCATCAAGAAAGCGATCGCCGAGAACCAGAGCATCGTGATGTGGACGGTCGGCGATGACGTCGTGATTCAGTCGCGCAACAAGGCCAAGAAACTGAAACACGAGTTCCTCGCTGACGCGCGGGAATTTGGCTGGAACTTCCTTGCCGCCTACACCGGGCGCGGCATCCGCGATCGCTTCGCCGGTACGGGGATCGGCAGGATCAAGGAGACGTTGGGCGGAGGGCTCGAGCTGGCCTTCTACCGCTTGCTGAGCGCGAGCGGCGGATTCACGCTCGAGGCGCCCGACAAGACGATCAACTACTCGAAGACGCCGCAGTCCGCGCGTTACGCGTTCACGTTCTGGGCGTTCCCGCGCGCGGAGTATGTGAAGAACCTGAAGGACTACGTGAAGTGGGCCGACGCGTACCACAAGCGGACTGGCTTCCGCTGCAACATGCCGCTCGGCTCCTACTTCATTCGTAAGGATCGCAGCTCGCTGCTGTCATACACCTGGGACGGCGACATCATCTCGCTCGACCCGATTCACGCGCCGAGCGATCGTGAACCGGACGCCTGGCCCACGTTCTTGAAGGCCTTCAACGAGTGGGCCCACCAGCGCGGCGGTCTTCCGCTGCTCAATCAGAGTCCCTTCGTGACGAAGCAGCACGTCGTGGATGCCTACGGTGAGCGGTGGAAGAAATTGGGCGACTGGCTCAGAGTGATCGATCCCGAGCGCCGCATGGTCAACGACTTCTTCGCAGAGTTGTTGTAGATGTCGTGTCCGGCCTTTGGCCGGACGTAGTGTCCGGCCTTTGGCCGGACGTAGTGTCCGGCTTTTAGCCGGACATAGTGTCCGGCTCCAGCCGGACTTCAAAGGCGCTGGGCGCAGACGGCTGCGCCCAGTAGTCCGGCGCCCTCGTTGAGAATGACCTGCACCGGGATCCGAGCGACGAGGGCACTCAACGGCTCCTTGGCGCGGAATGCATCGATGAAGTTGCCGGCGGTCATCGCCGGCAGAATCTTGCGGGCGATGCCACCACCGATGTACACACCGCCCGTGGCCATCGTCCGCAATGCGACGTTCCCCGCCTCTGCGCCGTAGGCGCTGACGAACATGCGCAGCGCGTCGGCACAGTGCTGACATCGTCCGCTGAGTGCCGCCTGCGAGACGAGGGCGGGCGCATCAGGCGCATCCAAATCGTTGACGACCGGACATTCGCCGCCACGATGCGTGAAGCGATGCAAGTTGAGTATTCCCTGCCCGCTGATCACTTGCTCCACCTCGGCGCGTCCGTAGCGCTCTCGCAACATGCGGACAAGTTCGAGTTCGCGATCGGTGCGCGCCGCAAAATCAGCATGGCCGGCTTCGGTTGGAACGGCTTGCCAGTTGCCGTTCACTCGACGGATATAGGCCTGACCGAGACCGGTGCCTGCAGCGATCACGGCTCTCGCCCCGGTCAGGTGGGGCACCCCGTCCTGCAGCGACATCAGCTCGTCTGCGCTCAGCACTTCGATCGAGCTCGCCATGGCTTCGAGATCGTTCAGCAGCCGCGCCCGTTGCGTCGAGAATCGAGCGCCGATTTCTGCGCCATCGATTTCCAGGCCGACATTGGTGAGCATCGCGCGATTCTCGACGACCGGGCCGGCGACGCCGAGTGCAACTGCCTCGACCGTGAGCGGGTCCTTCACATCGCGCGCGAACGCGTCGAGGATGTCACCAAACCTCGCGAAAGATGCGGTCCCGTAGCTGTGAATCACTTTCGCGACCGGACGAGGATCCCCCCGCTCGAAGATTCCGAGCAAAGTTTTTGTGCCGCCGACGTCGCCAGCTAACAACATTGCCGATCCGAGTAGATTATATTGGTGGCGCGTGGCTACGCCCGGTACCACCACCGTCTCACGGCGTCAGGTGCTCGAGCGCTGCAAGCATCTGCGAGACGATCACCTGCGCTATATGCAGAAGTGGGGTCTTATTCACCCCGCGACGCGCATACACGGTGAATTGTCCTACGCGTTCACCGATGTCACCGTGATTCGGCAGGCGGACGCCGACCTCGCCAGCGGAGCCAGCTTCCGCGCGGTCATGCGCAGTCTGCTGGCCTCTCGTCGAGGACAACTGGCGTTTGATTTCCGGATCGAGGCCGAGCCGGCCAAGGTGCTGCAACTCAAGCGGCCGGAACCCCCGCCGCTCGCCGCGCTGATGGACGCGACGCCAATGCGTCCGGCGTCAACCTCCGCCGAGCGTGAATTCGTCGAAGCCTCATCGCTCGACGATGGTGACCCGGCTCACCAGGACGTGGCACTCGCGGGATACCGGCGAGCGTTGGAGATCGATCCCGACCTCGTGCCGGCGATCATCAATCTCGCCAACATCCACTATTCACGCAACGAGATTGCCGAGGCCCAGGCGCTCTACGAGCGCGCCATCGCGCTCGAACCGGAAGTCTTCGAAGCGCATTTCAACCTGGGCAACATCTTCCATGACCTTGGCCGTTACTCAGACGCGCGCATCTGTTACCGTGACGCGCTGCAACTGAATCCCACCTACGCCGACGCGCACTTCTACCTGGCGGTCACGCTGGAGAAGAACGGCCAGTCGCAGGAGGCGCGACTGCACTGGAAGGCGTATCAGGAACTGGCACCCAACGGGGAATGGGTGCACTTGGCGAAGGAATTTTCTGATTAGCTGGTAGCTCGTAGTCGGTAGCTGGTAGGAGTAAGTGGTGAGCAGCTTTCTACCAGCTACCAGCTAGTAGCGGTACTCGTCCGGATTCCGCTTCTTCGGCGCGCGGCGCAGCTTGTAGTACTGGCAGTCGATGCACCACGCGTCGGGATCGAACCCAGTCGTACCGGCGTACGGCTTGACCTCGCGATGCGTGCAGAAGGCGGCAGGGACACCTTCTTCGACCGGCTGCTGCCACCGGCAGGATGTGAAGCGCACGAATCCCGTTGACTGCGGCGCGGCAGGAGTCGTGCCTCCGGTTGCAGTCGGCGCGTCTTCCGCCGGATTGTCGCTGGGTGGGCCCATCGGGCCGTTATTGAAGTTGGACGCCAACGGCTTTCTCCAGCGCGCGGAGCGCGCGAACTTCTTCGGGTGCGACCAGTGTCAACGCATTGCCCGTTGACTCGGCGCGACCCGTCCGGCCGACCCGATGCACGTAGGCCTCGGGTGTGTCCGGCACTTCATAGTTGACGACGTGGGCAATCCCATCGATATCGAGCCCACGCGCCGCAACATCGGTTGCGACCAGCACGGGGTATGTGCCCGTACGAAATCCTTCGACAGCCGCCATGCGCTGCTGCTGCGTACGATCGGCGTGCAGCGATGCCGCCCGGATCCCCATCCCGCTCAATCGGCCAGCGAGCTTCTCCGCGCCGATCTTGGTTCGGCAGAAGACCAGCACCGGCCCGGTCGCTTCCTCACGCAGCCAGCGGGCGAGCCACTGCGTTTTCTCACCGGCGGCAACCGTCTGCACATTGTGCGAGATCGTCTGGGCCGGACCGCCGCGTCGTCCCACCTGCACGTACTTCGGTTCGTGCAGGAACTCCTGCGTCAGCTTCAACACCTCCGCGGGCATCGTCGCGGAGAAGAGCAGTGTCTGACGCTTGGAGGGCAATGCGGACAAAATGCGCTGCACATCGGGCCAGAAGCCCATGTCGAGCATGCGATCCGCTTCGTCGAGCACCAGGATCTCGAGGCCTGAGTAGTCACTCGACTCATGCCGCATGTGATCCATCAGCCGGCCCGGTGTCGCGACGACGATGTCCACGCCGGCGCGCAGCGCAAATTCCTGCGCATCCATCGGCACGCCGCCGAAGACGGCCACGCTCGATACCGTCGTGTGATACGTGAGACCTTGCACCTGATCTTCGATCTGTACGGCGAGCTCGCGCGTCGGCGCAAGCACCAGCGCGCGTGTGCGCGGCGGCTGCGGCGGCGGCTCGTTCAGGAAGCGCTGCAAGATCGGAACGAGGAACGCGGCCGTCTTTCCAGTGCCGGTCTCGGCGCATGCGATCACGTCGTTGCCAGCAAGCGCGAGCGGGATCACCCCGCTCTGGATGGGTCGCGTGTCAGTCCAGCCGAGATCGCGGATCCCTGAGAGCAGACGCTCGTCGAGCGAGAGCTTGTCGAACGGAATGGGTGCGGGATCGAAGGGCGACGGCTCATAGGCCAGCGCCGCCGGTTCTGGTCTGGCGATCGGCTGTGGGTGCGAACGCCGGCGCGGAGGTCCGCGGCGGCTTCGACGTCGTGGTGAAGATGGATTAACAGAACTCAATGTTGACTAGTCTGCTGATTTATCTGGCCCGGAAGGTGATGATGCCGCGGACCGGGTCATACGGAGACACGCCGACCGTCACGCGATCACCTGGAACAACTTTGATCCGGAAGCGGCGCATTCGGCCGCTCAACTGTGCGAGCACTTCATGGCCCGCATCGCACTGCACGCGATAGAGGCCGCCGGAGTGAACGGCCACGACAGTGCCCTGCATGTCTATCAGATCGTCTTTACTCAATACTCATCCTATTCGGCTACCAGAGTGCGCCCGGGCCTAGCAATCAGTGTGCCACAGTGCGAGAGATCTAGCAAATCCATCATTTCCAACAGTTAATTGAAGGGATTGGTCTTCAAAGCATCCGAACGGCGG
>DATCXH010000495.1:0-21469 GCA_036565925.1 Vicinamibacterales bacterium | reverse complement strand
GCGGACGGCAAATTGAGTTATTCCAACGCCGGGCAGGAGCCGCCGCTGGTCGTGCGGGCCAACAGCACCGCATGGCTCGAAGAGGGAGGTCCGGTGCTCGGGCTGCTCAGTATCGCCACGTACAACTACGACACCGTGCCGCTCGCGCCAGGCGATCTGGTCGTCGTCTGCAGCGACGGCGTGACCGAGGCGCGTAACATCGCCGGGGACGAGTTCGGGCGCGACCGGCTCCTCGAGGCGTTGAACGGACGACACGGTTCGAAACCGGAGGCGGCGCTCGAACACGTACTCGGGTTGGTGAAGACGTTCTCGCAGGGCGCGGCACAGGCCGACGACATCACGCTGCTCATCCTGCGCTACAAGGGAGCGAAAGCTTAGGAGCCGGACGAATGCAGATTGATCAGCGAACGAACGGTGACGTCGCGATCGTAGCGATCAGCGGCGATATCACCTTGAGCAAGGGTGGCGACGTGCTGCTGAAAGACAAGGTGCAGAGCCTGCTTCAGCAGGGTCAGCGCAAGATTCTGCTCGACATGGGCGGCGTCGCCTACGTCGACAGCGCCGGGCTTGGGCAACTCGTACAGGTCTACGCCACGACGAGTCATCTCGGTGGGTCGTTGAAGCTGTTGAATCTGACCAAGCGCCTCAAGGATCTGCTGGTCCTGACGAAGCTCTTGACGGTATTCGAGGCGCACGACAACGAGGCAGACGCCATAAAGAGCTTCAAGTAGGACTCAGGAGCCCTGATTCCTAATTCAACGCGTTCGGAACGGCGAGTGTGAACGGCGCGATGACTGCGTCGAAGCGCTCGCCACCCGTCGTCACCATCTGGTAACTGCCCTGCATCGATCCAACCGCGGCCTTGAGCGGGCAGTAGCTCGTGTACTCGAAGGACCCGCCCGGAGGCAAAACCGGCTGTTCACCGACCACCCCCTGCCCTTTGACCCGCTCGACCTCACCATCCGCGCTGGTGATGATCCATTCCCGTGAGATGAGCTGCGTCACCTCGCCGCCGACGTTGGAGATGCGAACGTGATACTGGAACAGGTACGATCCATCACGCGGGGAGCTGCGGTCGGGGATGAACTCACTGCGCACCTGAACACGAATGCCTCGCGTCGTGGTATCGCTCATCCGGATGCCGCGAGTCGTGGTATCGGTCATAAGAAAGGTATCGGGGATCAAGAATCAGGAATCAGGGTTCCTGATTCCTTTCGAATTATGCCATGGTCACTCACATGAGCTCGGGCGGTCGCGGAACCGGCGAACGTCTCCGCCGTAGTACAGTTTCAGTTTCGATGGACGCTCCGAAGAAGAAGAGCGTGTCACTCTCTGCCGCATGGCGCGAGGCGCGCTCGTTGGTCTGGGCCCATCGCCGGCGGCTGCTGCTCGGTCTGGGGTTGATGCTGGTCAGCCGGCTCGCCGGCCTGGTGCTGCCAGCCTCTTCCAAATACCTCATTGATGACGTCGTGAACGGCGGCCGATCGGAGCTGTTGATGCCGATCGCGCTGGCTGCGGGGGCGGCGACGCTCGTGCAGGCGGTGACCTCGTTTGCGCTCGGTCAGATCCTCGGAGTCGCCGCGCAGCGCGCGATCACCGACATGCGCAAACGGGTGCAGGCGCGCATCATGCACCTGCCCATCCGCTATTTCGATTCGACGCAGACTGGGGTGCTGGTCGCGCGCATCATGAACGATGCCGAGGGCATCCGGAACCTGGTTGGCACCGGTCTCGTGCAACTCGTCGGCGGTCTGGTGACGGCCGTCATGGGCATCGGGATCCTGTTCTGGCTGAACTGGCACCTGACGGTCATCACCATCCTCGTGCTGCTCGCATTCGGCGGCGGCATGGCCTTCGCGTTCCGGACGTTACGTCCGTTGTTCCGCGAGCGCGGCAAGATCAACGCGGAAGTCACCGGCCGCCTCACGGAATCGCTCGGCGGCATCCGCGTCGTCAAGTCCTACACCGCGGAGAAGCGCGAAGAGATCGTCTTTACCAAGGGCGCGCACAAGCTGTTTCGCAACATTGCCAAGTCGATGACCGGCGTGTCGGCGACGACCGCGGGCAGCACCGTCATCGTCGGCATCATCGGCGTGCTGATGATCTGGCTCGGCGGTCGGGCGATTCTCGCCGGAGAGATGACGCTCGGCGATCTCATCATGTACATCTTCTTCATCGGGCTCGTCGCGGCGCCCCTGGTGTCGATCGCCTCGATCGGGACGCAGATCACCGAGGCGTTCGCCGGGCTCGATCGCATTCGCGAGATCCTCGACATGCCGACCGAGGTGGAAGAGGACGAAAGCCGACAGCCCGTGGACCAGCTGACCGGTGACGTTGCCTTCGATGACGTCTGGTTCGAGTACAACGAAGGTCAGCCAGTGCTCCGTGGTGTCTCGTTTGAGGCGCCGGCGGGCACGACGACCGCGCTCGTTGGCTCGAGCGGCTCAGGAAAGAGCACGCTGATCAGCCTCGTCATGGCGTTCAATCGGCCGACGAAGGGCCGCGTGCTGGTGGACGGCAAAGACCTCGCTGACCTGCGTCTGATGGACTATCGGAGCCAACTGGCGTCGGTGCTGCAGGAGAACTTCCTGTTCGACGGCACGATCGCGGCAAACGTCGGCTACGCGCAACCCGGCGCGACGCTCGACGAGATCAAGCAAGCCTGCCGTATCGCGCACTGCGACGAGTTCATCAGCCAATTCCCCCAGGGCTACGACACCATCGTCGGTGAACGCGGAATCAAGTTGTCGGGTGGACAGCGACAGCGCGTATCGATTGCACGCGCCATCCTGGCGAACCCGCGCATCCTCATCCTCGACGAAGCGACCTCCAGCCTCGACAGCGAGAGCGAGCAGATGATCCAGGACGGTTTGCGTCGTCTGCGGTCGGGCCGCACGTCGTTTGTGATTGCGCACCGGCTGTCGACGATTCGCAGCGCGGACCAGATCCTCGTGCTCGAAGCCGGGCAGATCGTTGAGCACGGGACGCATGCCGAACTGCTCGCGCTCGGCGGTCGCTATCGACAGCTTTACGACAAGCAATACAACTTCGAGACGGACCGGTTCATCAATCCGGGAGAGGACTTCACGCCTGAACCCGAGAAACCGGTTGCGGCGATTCCGGTCGGGAGGAATTTGTAGGGCCGTCTTTAGGGCGGTCCATATCGCTATGGACGAATCAGCGCTTCTCAATGGTGTGTTGAGCGCGGTGCTTGGCGGTCGAGGCCGTCGCCGACGGTCACGTCGCGCGCTCAGTTACCTGACCGGCGGCCACAGAGGATCGTTCTGGGCGAATCCATCCACCTTGCTGACGGCAGCAGGTGTCGCCTGGGGCATCTACGAAACGATGCAGCAGTCGGGCGGTTTTACCGGTTCCACCGGTTCCACCGGTTCCATGGGTTCCGTGGGTTCAGGAGGTTCCGGAGGTTCGAGTTCAGTAGGTTCTCAGAACGTGTCGCCCGAGGCGTTGCGCATTGTGCGGCTCGTGATCTCGGCCGCCTACGCGGACGGAAGCGTCAGTGACATTGAGCACGCCGCGATCCTCGATCAGGCGAAGACCGCTGGCCTCGACCAGATCGTGGAAGCCGAGATGCAGCAGCCGCGGCCGCTTGCCGAGATCGTCTCTGGCGTGAACGACGCCGCACAGCGCGCGACGATGTACGTGCTGGCGTACAGCCTGGTGCGTGGCGATGAACAGCCGACTGGAGCGGAGCGCATTTATTTGGCGCAGCTCGCAAACCTGCTTGGCCTCGACGTCGCAACGGTTCAAGAGCTCGAACAGAAGGCCGCAAGCCGAATCGACGCGCAGCAGCCTGCATAGCGCGGCAGGAGAGAGAAGCGAATGTCACAACAACAGTGGTACATGGCCATTGGCGGGCATCAGGTCGGGCCCGTTTCTCAGGACGATGTCATCACCAATTTGCGAAACGGCACAATCGACGGGAACACACTGGTGTTCACCGAAGGGCTGAAGAATTGGACGCCCCTCAAGGAAGTGCCGCAGCTCGCCTCGTATCTTCCGGGCGCGGCGGCAAGCAGGCCTGCGGCGGCGCCGCCACCGATTGTTCCCGGACGCCGCGCGCACGAGATTGACTTCCGCATTCTCGGCAGCGAAATGCAGTTCGTGGAAGTGGAGCTTGATCCTGGTGAGAGTGCCGTCGCGGAAGCGGGTTCGATGATGTACATGACGCCGGGCATCACGATGGAGACGATGTTCGGCGACGGTGGCCACCAGTCGGGGGCCGGGGTCATGAGTGCGATTCTCGGCGCGGGCAAACGGCTGCTGACCGGAGAAAGCCTGTTCATGACGGTGTTCACCAATCAGGGCGGCGGCAAACAGCAGGTGTCGTTTGCGGCGCCGTATCCCGGGAAGATCCTTGCGATGGATCTCAAGCAACTCGGCGGGACGCTGATTTGTCAGAAGGACTCGTTCCTGTGCGCCGCACGCGGCATCTCGGTGGGGATCGCGTTTCAGCGTCGGATCGGTGTCGGCCTGTTCGGCGGCGAAGGCTTCATCATGCAGAAGCTCGAAGGCGATGGCCTGTGTTTCGTGCATGCCGGCGGCACTGTCCACCCCCTCGAGCTCGGTCCGGGCCAGACGCTGCGTGTGGACACGGGATGCCTGGTCGCGTTGCAGCCGACCGTCAGTTACGAGATTCAGTACGTCGGCAAGATCAAGACCGCGCTGTTCGGCGGTGAGGGTCTCTTCTACGCCGCCCTGACCGGACCAGGACGCGTGTGGCTCCAGTCGCTGCCGTTCAGCCGTATGGCCGATCGCATCTACAAGGCCGCACCGTCCGCTGGTGGATCGCGGCGTGAGGGCGGCTCGATTCTCGGCGGCCTTGGCGATTTGCTCGATGGCGATCCGAACTGATAGCGATCCCGATCGCGCATGACATCGCAGGAGCGACAGGAGTTCCGAAAGGTGCTCGAAGCGCACGCGCAGACCGTCGCGATCTGCGAGGCCTGCGCGGTGACGACCCGCGATCTGGCGGCCGAGGTCGCGCGGGGTAGCGTGCCACGCGCTGCCGATCTGAAGGCGACGATCAGCGAGGCCGAGAGAACGCTCGCTGATCTGGCTCGTGTCCGAGAAGAGATCGAGCGCGTGATGGCGGCGATGGGACGCGGCTAGTGCGCACCCCTGTCACGCTCGTCACCGGGGCTGGTGGAGAGATCGGCCACGGCCTGATCACGCGACTCGCCGGGAGTGCGCGGCCGATCGTGACGATCGATCTTGCGCCACTCGATGCCGGACTCCGCAAGCTGGTCCATCGCGAGTTCACCGGCTCGATCACCGATACCAACCTGCTCGAGCGAGTGCTGGCGGAGTTCGAGGTCGATCTCGTCTTCCATCTCGCGGCGTTGCTGTCCACCCGGTCCGAGTTCACGCCGATCACGGCCCACCACGTCAACGTCGAGGGTACGCTCACGCTGCTCGAGTTTGCGCAGCGCGAAGGCGAGTCGCACGGCCGCGACGTGCGTTTTCTCTATCCCTCGTCGGTAGCGGCCTACGGGCTCCCGGATCTTGCGACGAAGGCACGCGTTGGATCGATCCGTGAGGACGAGTGGAACACCCCGCGGACGATGTACGGGTGCAACAAGCTGTACTGCGAACATCTCGGCCGGTACTATGCGCGCTTCTACAAGCAATTGGCGGCGCAGGCCAGCGGCCGAGTGGATTTCCGTTGCGTGCGGTTTCCCGGATTGATCTCGGCGATGACGCTGCCATCGGGCGGCACGTCTGATTACGCGCCGGAGATGTTGCACTGCGCGGCGCGCGGCGAGCGCTACGCCTGCTTCGTACGCCCCGACACGCGCATTCCATTCATGACGATGCCCGATGCCGTGACCGCGTTGTTGACGCTGGCCGATGCGCCGCGCGAACGGTTGACGCGCACGGCGTATAACGTCCGGGCATTCAGTCCGCGCGCGCAGGAGATTCATGACGTTGTGGCGGCGGCGTTTCCCAGGGCGTCAATTGCCTGGGAGACCGATCTCAAGCGTCAGGCCATCGTGGACTCATGGCCCGAGGATGTCGACGACCAGGCGGCGCGTCGCGACTGGGGCTTTGCGCCGGTGTACGATTTCGAGCGTGCGTTCGACGAGTATCTGATTCCGAGTATCCGGGAGCGCTACCGATGAAACGTCTCCATCTCGTGGCCGCCTGTCTGGCTGCGATGACTGTGGCCCATGGCGCGTGTGGAGCGGGGGGCGATCCGATGAACCAGATGGCCGAACGCTATGTGAAGCTCGTACTCGCACTCGGCCAGTACGATGCCGACTACGTCGATGCGTACTACGGTCCTCCGGAGTGGCGGAGGGAGGCCAAGGTGAACCCTCGTTCGCTCCCGGACATCGATGCCGATGCCGCCGCGCTGGAGAAGTCGCTCGCCTCGGCGACTCCGGCTGCGGCCGCCGAGGAGATCGTCCGGCTGCGGCATACCTATCTGACCAGACAGCTCAGCGCGCTTCGGACGCGTATAACCATGTTGAGCGAACAGCGGCTCACCTTCGATGAGGAGTCGGGTGCGCTCTACGATGCGGTGGCACCGACCAACGATCCCTCGAAATTCGAGCGCATCGTCGAGGAACTCGGCAAGCGGCTGCCAGGTTCAGGATCGGTGCTCGAGCGCTACGATGCGTTCCGCAGTCGATTCGTGATCCCTCGTGAGCGCCTCGACGCAACGTTCAAAGCGGCGATCGAAGGCTGTCGCAGCCGAACGCTGCAGCACGTCACGCTTCCGCCGGGTGAGAGCTTCACCGTGGAGTACGTGACCGACAAGAGCTGGAGCGGTTACAACTGGTATCAGGGGCAATACAAAAGCCTGATTCAAGTGAACACCGATCTGCCGATCTACGTGGACCGTGCGATCGACCTTGCCTGTCACGAGGGTTACCCCGGGCATCATGTCTACAACGTACTGCTCGAGAAGAATCTCGTTCGCGATCGCGGTTGGGTCGAGTTTTCGGTCTATCCGCTGTTCTCGCCGCAATCGCTCATCGCGGAAGGTACGGCGAACTACGGGATCGACGTCGCGTTTCCCGCTGAGGAGCGGGTGGCGTTCGAGCGTAGTACGGTTTTCCCGGCGGCTGGACTCGACCCCGCACGCGCGGGGGAGTACTACGACATCCTCGCGCTCGTCGATCGTCTGTCGTATGCGGGCAACGAGGCGGCGCGTCGCTACATCAACGGGCAACTCGACGCCAAGGGCGCAGCCGACTGGCTGGAACGTTACGCACTCTACTCGCCACCACGTGCGGCCCAGCGCGTGCGGTTCATGGACCAGTACCGCAGCTATGTGATCAACTACAACCTGGGTAAGGACATGGTGAAGCGGTACGTCGAATCACAAGGCGGGACGGCCTCGAATGCTGCGAAGCGGTGGCAGGTGTTCGAGCAGTTGTTGTCGTCTCCGCGCTTGCCCTCGGGGCTGGTTGGTGGGTAGTCGTTGGTGGTTGGTCGTTGTGGTTACTGGTTGGTGGTGTAGTGCCCGGCGTTAGCCGGACTTCACAAAATGCTCTGCATCGAGGTTTCAGAGCCCGGTGGGCCCGACGTTCTCAAGCTGGTCGAGCGGCCCGATCCTGAACCGGGCCCCGGCGAAGTCCTTATTCGCGTCGCTGCTGCGGGCATCAATCGGCCTGACGTCCTTCAGCGTCGCGGTGCCTATCCACCGCCACCGGGGGCCAGCGACCTTCCCGGTCTCGAAGTCGCCGGCACGATTGCCGCTGTTGGTGCGGGTGTCGAGGGATGGCGCACAGGTGACGCCGTGTGCGCACTGGTGTCGGGCGGCGGCTACGCGACGATGTGCGTGGCGCCGGCGCCGCAATGTCTGCGTGTTCCCGCGACACTCGATCTGGTTGCCGCTGCGGCGATTCCGGAAACCTTTTTCACGGTGTGGACCAACGTCTTCGATCGTGGACGGCTGCAGCCGGGGGAGACGGCGCTCTTCCACGGTGGCACCAGCGGCATCGGCACCACCGCCATTCAACTGGCCAAGGCACGCGGCGCTACCGTCTTTGCGACCGCGGGTTCTGACGACAAGGTTCGTGCCTGCGAAACGCTTGGCGCACGTCGCGGGATCAACTATCGCACTGAGGATTTCGTCGAGGTGATTCGCGACATCAGTGGGGGCAAGGGCGTCGATCTGATTCTCGACATCATGGGCGGCAGTTATCTCAATCGCAATCTCGCCGCACTGGCTGTGGATGGACGGCTGGTGCAGATTGGGCTGATGGGCGGCGAGAGTGCGAGCGTCGATCTTCGTCGTGTGCTCGGGCGACGACTGACGATCACGGGTTCAACGTTGAGGCCGCGATCGGTGCAGGAGAAGGGCGCAATCGCCGAGGCGCTCGCTCGCGAGGTCTGGCCGCTGCTCGAAGCCGGCACGGTGAAGCCGATCGTGTACAAGACCTTCGCGCTGGCCGATGCGGCCGCTGCGCATCATCTGATGGAATCCAGCCAGCACGTTGGCAAAATCGTGCTCACCATGCGCGCCTGACCTTTTCGTTCGCACAGCAAGGCGTATGATTTAGGGCTCTGAACGATCCCCTCGTTGGACGCACCATCGCCCAATACGACATCCTCGCCCGCATTGGTGGCGGGGCCATGGGCGTGGTGTATCAAGCGCGTGACGCGAAGCTCGGCCGCCTCGTCGCGCTGAAGTTTCTCCCCCAGCAGTGGAGTCACGACGAGTCCGCGAAGCTGCGTTTCGTGCGTGAAGCGCAGGCGGCCTCGGCCACTCATCACCCCAACATCTGCACGATTCACGACATCGAGACCGCCGACGACGGCCAGCTGTTCATCGTGATGGCGTTCTACGAAGGTCCGACGCTGAAGCAGCGACTCGAGCACGGACCGATGGCGGTGGAGGAGGCGCTCGAGATCGCGACGCAGATCGCCGACGGTCTGGCCAAGGCGCATGCCCAAGGCGTCGTTCACCGCGACATCAAGCCTGGCAATGTGATCGTGACCGAGGACGGGGTCCGCATCCTCGACTTCGGTCTTGCGACGTTCGTCGACGCCTTGAAGCTGACGACGGAGAACGCGTCGTTTGGCACCCCCGCCTACATGTCGCCGGAACAGGTGCGGGGACTGCCGGCTGACGCGCGCTCCGATGTCTGGGCGGTTGGTGTGCTGCTCTACGAGATGCTCGCCGGGCACGTGCCGTTTCAGGGATCGCACGCCGAAGCCATCGCCCACGCCGTGCGCAACGAAACTCCCAGATCGCTTCGCGCCGGTCGTCCCGATGTACCGGAGGAGATCGAGCAGCTCGTGTTCCGTGCCCTGCACAAGGAGCCGAGCGTCAGATATCCGTCGGGCCGCGAGCTGGCCCGCGCGTTACGGCAAGTCCGAGGGTTGTCTGTCCCGCTCGATCTGCGCACTGAACCGCTGCCCGGGGTGGATGCCGATCAGCAACGGAGCCGTCGCCGCGGCCTTGTGCAGCGGCGTAAGGTCGTCACGATTGTGTCGGTGCTGTTGCTGGTGATTGCCGTGGCCGCGGTCTGGCTACTGCGCCCGATCGAACGGTCGGTCGTCGCGATTGCCCCGGTGGTGAACCAGACCGGACGTGTCGAGCTCGATACCTATCGGCTCGCGTTGACTGAGATGGCGACCGCCAGGGTTGCGCAAGCGCGTGACGTGCGCCCGATCCCGTATCGACGCGTGCTCCAAGCCTTGCAACGTTTCTCGCGTGGCGAGAACGGAGACATCACGAGTCGTGACGCCGTTCAATCGATTGCCACTGACGTCGGCGCCCCGACGATCGTCATCCCGACGCTGCTCTATGACAGCCCGAGTGGCGCGTGGCGCGCACGCGTGGAATTCCGCAACGTGAACACGGCGACCAATCTGCATGTCGCCGAGACGGCGCCGATCGTATCGACGCTGAGCAAGGACACTGTTTACGAGTTGGCGAACGGCGTCGGCGCCATCGTCAGCGACTACTTTGCGTCAGTGCAGACCAGGGTGCGCACGTCACTGGGTTCGATCGTTGGCGGACGCGAAGCCAGGCTCGGCGCCGCGTCGATGCGGACGCTCGACGCGGTCGAGGCGTTCGAGCGCGGCGTCCGGGCGTATGAGGCGCTCGAATATGCGGACGCGCTCAAGGCGTTTCAATCAGCAGCTGGCCTGGATTCGCGACATCCGTTGCCACCGGCATGGATTAGCCGGGTCGCGCGGATTCAAACGCAGTGGGACATGGCGAGGGAGGCGGGCGACAAAGCAGTTAGCCTGCTGACCGCGACCACTACGCCGTCCGACGTGTTGTTTGCTCAAGCGGTCGCTGCGGAGGCGCGTCGTGATAACGACGAAGCCGGCGAGAAGTATCGAGCGCTGAGCGCATCAGTTCCCGATGAACCGTTCTGGCTGATGGAACTCGCGGCATTTCAGGATCGCGCGGGGAAGACAGCCGACGCCGTCGCGAGTTATCACACGCTGCTCGAACGCGATCCACAAATGATTCGGCCGCATCTGGAACTGTGCCGCCTCTATAACTCCACACGGATGAATGAGTCCGGGCTGGCGCGTCAGCACGGCGGGCAGGCTCGCGATCGTTACGCGGCGGTCGGGGATGAAGTCGGGGAAGCGCTGGCGTTTCTGTGTCTGGCCGACATTCTTCGTGTGGGTTCACCGCAGGATCGCACCGAGGCTCGGCGTCTCGCGGAACGTGCCGGTGCGATGCTCGAGCACGCAGGCGCTCGGTACAACCTTGCACGGGCCTTTCATTACATGGCGATCACGCGTGCGCGCGAGGATCCGGTTGGCGCGATCACTGCCTGGGAACACTCGCTCGCAATTGCGGAAAAAGCCAAGAACACCACTCTCGAAGCGACGGTGCTCGTCAACCTGGGAAGGGCGCATCTCGAGTTGGGCAATCGAAGTCAGGCTGCGGAGTACTACCGGCGGAGTTCTCGCGTCAATGAAGCGAGAGGCGATGAGCAGGGTGCTGCATACAACCTGGCCAACGCTGGAGCACTGCTTATCGGTTACGGCACACAGCCCGACGAAGGCTTGCGCGACGTGCAGAACGCGCTCGCGGTAGTCGAGAGAATCGACAAGAACTTTGAGGCGTTCTGCCTGCGGATGATCGCGAAATACCATCGGCAGCTCGGCAAACGAGCGGACGCGGAGCGAGAACTGCGTCGGGCTGAAGCGATTGCCCGCGAGCGGAACCTCCAGGACGACCTGGTCGAGATCAGTGCCGAACTCGGATACCTGTACTTGGAATTTAACGATTACGATCGCGCGCGGACTGCTTTCAAGGACGCCGCCAAGAAAGACACAGGCGCCGACCGAATACAGACGCAGATCTCACTTGCGCGCGCCGATCTCCTGCTCGGCGACTTTGCATCAGCGCAGGCATTGTTGACGCAGGTCGGAACTGACATTGACGGGCCGCGCACACGGCGATTGATTCCGTTGTTTCATGCCACGCGCGGGTTGCTGGCCTACGAATCGGGGCAGATCGGCGTCGCGCGCTCGGAGTTCGCCCGCGCCGCAGATGTTGGTTCGACCGATCTGATTGACGAGGCCAGCGTCGAGGCGCGTGCCTATGCTGGGTGGCTGGACGCGCGCGCTGGCCGATTGGCGGCGGGAAAGGCCGCCCTCACCAGCAGTCTCGACGAGGCTCAGCGTATGCGCCGTTCTGCGCTCGAGGCTCGATGTCGTGCGCTGCTTGCGAACGTCCTCCTGCTCGAGCGTCGTCCCGCAGATGCGCGTGCGGCGGTGGAGGCAGTCTCGCTGGCAGATCTCGGTCCGGAGCTTCAGGCATCGCTCTACGACGTGGGCGCGCGAGTGCGCCTCGCCGTCGGGGATCGGGAGTCAGCCCAACGCGAGATCACGCTCCGCGATCAGCGCGTCAAGGAGTTACAGCAACTCGTCGCCAACCCTGATAGCCTGGCGCGCCGCGCCAGCATTGTGGCCCTGACGTCCGATTACAGTGTTCGGTAAGCAGCTCGGATGCGTTTGTACCCTCGTGGGGACTGGTCTCGGGCGGCCACACACACATGGAGGGTGAAATGGGAGACGGCGAATACGTTGGTAATGCCAGCGTGCACTGGAGCATCGATCACGGCGACGGCCAGAAGGTCAGGGTCAAACAGAACGAGCCGCGCCGGCCGCGCAAGGGTGATGACTACAACGTGTCCACGGACGTCAAGGTATTGGGCCGCGACGAGAAGACCGTTCAGAGCTTCGATGTCACGCTTCGATTTGAATCGAGGACCGAGGCGCGCAGGCAACTTGATGCAGCAATCGATGCCGTAAACAGAGCGGCGGAAGGCACGAGCTTCTTCTTGACCTTCAAGGTTCCTGCGACGGTCAACGGCACGCAACGCAACGATCCCGACACGGGTCCGCGTCCCGATGTTGGTGTGCACTGGGAGTAGCCGTCAACGTCGATCGGATTACGAGCCGAGCAGCAAGCGGCGAAGCCGATCGGTAAATGATTCGCTGGGTGTGACGAGCGGAGTCAGGGCCGTGATCAGATCGGCGGCGGAGCGGTAGCGGTCGTTCGCCCGCTTGGCAAGCAGCCGATGGACCACAGGTTCGAGCGGCTTGTGCTGCGGCGCAAGCGAGGAAAGCGGATCGGGATCCTTGTCCAGCACGTTCGAGACGGTTTCCGACGGGGAGGCTCCGGCAAAAGGAAGCCTTCCCGTCGTCATCTCATACATCACCACGCCGAGGGAGAACAGATCGCTGCGCGGATCGAGTGGGAGTTGAAGTATTCGTTCCGGCGCCATGTAGTTCGCCGTTCCCATCGGTCGTCCTGGCATGGTCGATCCATCAGGACCGAGCTCGCCGGTGTCGGCGGTCTTGAATCGCCTCGCCAGGCCGAAGTCCAATACTTTCACCGTTCCTGATTCCGACACGATGAGATTGCCTGGCTTGATGTCGCGGTGGACGATGTTCTTTGCGTGCGCCGCGGCGAGTGCGCCGGCGATCTGCAGCGCGAGTTCGGCGATCCGCGCTGTCGTCAGCGTGTTCCGCGACATGTAGGTCTTGAGGTTCACGCCATCCAGGCACTCCATCGCGATGAAGATGCGGCCTTCGTGTTCATCGATGTCGTAGATGGTGCAGATGTGGCTGTGGGTGAGCGTCGCGATCGTTTCGGCTTCGCGGCGGAAGCGACGCACGGCATCGGGATCGCCGGCGAGTTCGTCGGAGAGAAACTTGAGCGCCACTTTCCTCGGCAGGCGGGTATCCTCGGCCTCGTAAACGACGCCCATGCCGCCGATGCCGAGCTTGCCGGTAATCCGATAATGAGTGATCGTGCTGCCAAGCATGTTCCGGGTTCCGGCAGAATACCTTGACCGTGAGGAGCCCCTTGCACAGTTTGTTCACTCATAGTCGCTGACACTGGGAAGAACGGAAGAGGTTTCTCGCTATCATTGCGCAAGCCTCTTGCATGTCATGAGCTCGTTACCTCCCGAGGACGAACCCGAGTCCGATCTGCTCAGCGACGAGCCGACGATCGAACTGGTGGTTCGTGCCCGGAGCGGCGACCGTCACGCGGTCGAAGCGCTTCTGCAGCGCAGCGTTCCGCAGCTGAAACGGTGGGCGCATGGCAAGCTCCCGCCGGCGGCGAGAAACAACCTCGACACCGGCGATCTCGTTCAAGAGACTGTGCTGCACGTGCTGCGACGCCTCGACACGTTTCAGCCTCGCCATGTCGGCGCCATGCAGGCCTACCTGCGGCAATCGGTGCTCAATCGCATCCGCGATGAGGTGCGACGTATCGCACGTCACCCGACAGCAATTGATCTGCCCGACGACATGCCATCGGACGAACCCTCGCCGGAAGAGCAGGCGGTGAAGGCGGAGGCGGTGGCGAAATATTGCGAGGCGTTGACGACGCTCAATGCGCGCGATCGCCAGCTGGTCGTCGCCAGGATCGAAGCGCAGTGGACCCACGATGAGATCGCGCGGCACTTCGCGATGCGGACGTCGGATGCCGCGCGCATGGCGGTGTCGCGCGCGCTCCAGCGTTTACTCGGCTCAGTAGACGCGTGACGAGCGCGTCGATCAGTCGGCGTACACCACAGTGCGGGTGCTGGTGTGCGAACGCAGAACGTCCGACGTCAGGCGCTTGCTCAAATACACCTTTGACTGCCGGTTGTCCTGAGGATTCGCCTCGTACTTGATCACGTTGAATTCAAGCTGGTCGAGCGTGCCGCGCATGTCATAGAAGCAGTTCTTGGTCTTCACGACGACCTCGTGAAAACCAGCGGCATGCGCCCATGCCTCTGACTCCTCGGTCAGCGCGCGGAAGTGGCCTTGACCACGCCAGTCACGTCGTGTCCCGCCAATCCAGCTGTACAAAACCTTTCGGCCGTCGAACTCGACGCAGTCGGTCAGCCGTGCAACGAGATCGACCAGCTTCGGCTCGCTCTCGCGTGCACGGATCTCGTGGACGATTTTGAAGGCGACCGGCGCCACCATGCCAGGATCGTCGGGCAGAGGCGCTTCGGCGATCAGGATGAGGTACTCGCGATCGCGCAGACGGGCCGTGATTTCTGCCGCGGTCTTCTTGCGGGGGAACTCGCCGAAGTATTCCTCGATGTATTGAATTTCGAGCGCGCCGGATTCGAGCGGGTATTGCTTGATCAAATACTCCATCAATGCTCAATGCTCAATGCACAATGCGCAATGCGCAATGCCCAATGGAGGCGCACGTCGCAAGGCCGAAACTCGATCCTACTCCAACCTTTGCCCTTTGACCTTGACCTTTGCCTTAGGCGTCGTACCCCAGGTTGGGTCGCAGCCAGCGCTCGACGTCTTCGACGGTAACACCTTTGCGGGCGGCGTAACTCTCGACCTGATCGCGGCCGATGCGGCCAACGGTGAAGTAGCGGGCCTGCGGATGTGCGAAATACAGGCCGCTGACCGACGAAGCCGGGGCCATCGCCGCGCTCTCGGTCAGAGACAGTCCGGCCCGGCCTGCGTGAAGCAGGTCGAACAATTTGTATTTCTCACTGTGATCCGGACACGCCGGATAGCCGAAGGCGGGACGGATCCCGCGATAGCGTTCGGCGAACAGATCCGCGTTGGAGAGGTGCTCGTCCGCACCATAGCCCCAGTCCGCCCGTGCACGGGCGTGCAGCCATTCGGCGCTCGCCTCGGCGAGCCGGTCGGCCAGCGCCTTCACCATGATCGCGTGATAGTCGTCCATGCGACGCTCGTACTCAGCGGCCAATTCCTCGGCGCCGATACCGGCAGTGATCGCAAACGCACCGAGGTAGTCCTGTCGGCCGCCATCTTTTGGCGCGACGAAGTCCGCGAGCGACAGGTTCGGATTCCCATCGGACTGCTGCTCCTGTTGACGCAGCATGTTGAAGCGCGTGCAGTGCCCGGCTTCCGTCGGCGCCGAAGCTCCGCGCGCGAAGGCGGCAGACGGACCTGGGTCGGTGAGGACGATGTCATCGCCGAGCGAATGAGCGGGCCAGAAGCCATAGACGCCGCGAACGGTGAGGAGCCGCTCAGCGATGATGCGATCGAGCAGTCGTCGGCCGTGATCGTAAAGCTCACGCGCTGCTGGGCCATATTGAGGGTGATCGAGGATGGCGGGGAAGCGTCCCTTGAGTTCCCATGCCGTGAAGAAGAAGGTCCAGTCGATGTAGGGGACGATCGTCTCGAGCGATACATCCACGAGTCGCGTGCCGGTGAACGACGGCACCGGAAGCTCGTCGGCGGCCGACCGCAAGTCGAGGCGATTCCTGGACGCATCGGGCCATGCGAGTAGCGGCCGGCGCCTGAGCGCGGCGTGCTGCTGACGCACGCGATCCTGGTCTGCCTTGACCTCGTGGTCGAACGTGGCGCGTTCGGTCGTGCTGAGCAACCGCGAGACGACGTCCACGGCGCGTGAGGCATCGACCACGTGAACGACTGGTTGCGATGCGTACTCCGGAGCGATCTTCACCGCCGTATGCGGACGGCTCGTCGTGGCGCCGCCGATGAGCAGCGGGATCGTCATCTTGCGACGTTCCATTTCGCGGGCGACGAACACCATCTCGTCGAGCGACGGCGTAATGAGACCGCTCAGCCCGATCATGTCGGCATCGACCTCGATCGCCGTCTGTAAAATGCGATCGGCGGGGACCATCACGCCGAGATCGATGACCTCGTAGTTGTTGCAGCCGAGCACGACGCCGACGATGTTCTTGCCGATGTCGTGGACGTCGCCTTTCACGGTGGCGAGTACCACCCTTGCCCTTCGACTGCCCTCTGACGTTGCGGTGTCCTCCTGCATGTAAGGCAGAAGACAGGAAACCGCCAGCTTCATCGCTCGCGCGCTCTTGACCACTTGCGGCAGAAACATCTTGCCGGCACCGAACAGCTCGCCGACGATGCGCATACCGTCCATGAGCGGCCCTTCGATGACGTCGAGCGGCCGGGCTGCGGCGCGCCGCGCTTCCTCGACGTCGGCGTCGATGAAGTCCACGATGCCGTGGACCAGCGCGTGCGCGAGCCGCGCGTGCACGCCATTCTCGCGCCAGGTGAGATCGACCGTTCGCGCGGTGCCGCTGCCTTTCACCCGTCCGGCGAACTCGACGAGCCGCTCCGTCGCGTCAGGCCGCCGATTGAAGATGACGTCCTCGACGTGAACGAGCAGGTCGTGGGGAATCTCTTCGTAGACAGCCAGCTGTCCCGCGTTCACGATGCCCATGTCGAGGCCGGCCTTGATCGCGTGAAACAGAAAGGCGGAGTGAATCGCCTCCCGAACGACATCATTGCCGCGGAACGCGAACGAGAGGTTGCTGACGCCGCCGCAGACTCGGACGCCGGGGCAGGTGACCTTCAATACCCGGATGGCTTCCATGAAGTCCATCGCGTAGTAGTTGTGTTCTTCGAGCCCGGTCGCGATGGCGAGAATGTTCAGATCGAAGATGATGTCGAGCGGATCGAACCCTTCCCGCGTGAGCAGCCCGTAAGCCCGCTCACACACCTCGATCTTCCGCCCCGCAGTGTCCGCCTGGCCTTTTTCGTCGAAGGCCATCACCACCAGCGCGGCACCAAACCGTCGGGCGATGCGGGCCTTGCGCAGGAACGCTTCTTCACCTTCCTTGAGGCTGATCGAGTTGGCGATGGCCTTGCCCTGAACGCAGGCCAGGCCGGCCTCGATCACCGACCACTTCGAGCTGTCCACCATCACCGGCAGCCGCGCGATCTCGGGCTCGGTCGCGATGACATTGAGGAACGAGGTCATCGCGGCCTCGGAGTCGAGCATCCCTTCGTCCATGTTGACGTCGAGGATGTTGGCGCCTCCGCGGACCTGCTCCAGTGCGACAGCTGCGGCGTCGGTGTACTTGCCGTCGGCGACCATTCGGGCAAATCGTTTTGAGCCGGTGACGTTCGTCCGCTCGCCTATCACGATGAAATTCGAGTCGGGCCGAACCGTCAGCGTCTCCAGCCCCGAGTACTCGGCGAAGCGCTCCGGCCGCGTCGGCCGCGGGCGTGGCGGCAGATCCGCAACCGCGTGCGCGATCGCGCGGATGTGCCCGGGAGTGGTGCCGCAGCACCCGCCGACGATGTTGAGGACGCCGGCCTGTGCGAATTCGCCGAGGAGCCGCGCAGTCTCGGTCGGCGCCTCGTCGTATTCACCGAAGGCGTTGGGCAGCCCGGCATTCGGGTGGCACGTCACGTACTCGGTCGCGAGTCGCGACAGCTCGGCGACGTAAGGCCGCATCTGACTGGCGCCGAAGGCGCAGTTGATGCCAACGCTGAACGGCCGCACATGGCCAATCGAGACGTAGAACGCATCGAGCGTCTGTCCCGACAGCGTGCGTCCGCTGCGATCGGTGATCGTCGCCGAGATCATGACGGGGAGCTCGACTGCACGCGCCTCGAATTCGTCGAGCATGGCGGCAATCGCGGCTTTGGCGTTGAGCGTGTCGAAGATCGTCTCGAGCAGCAGCAGGTCGACGCCGCCGTCGATCAGACCGCGGACCTGTTCGCGGTACGCCTCGCGAATATGCGCGAACGTGTCGGCACGAAACCCCGGATTGTTCACGTCGGGCGAGATCGACAGCGTGCGGTTGGTCGGCCCGATCGCGCCCGCCACGAAGCGCCGACGGTCGGGGGTACGGTCCGACCACTCGTCGGCCGCTGCGCGGGCCAGGCGCGCTCCCTCGACGTTCAGGTCGTAGGCGAGTGATTGGAGGTTGAAATCCGCCTGCGCGATTGCCGTCGCCGCGAAGGTGTTCGTCTCGATGATGTCGGCGCCGGCCTCGAGGTAGCCATGGTGAATCGTGGAGATGATCTCCGGCCGCGTCAGAACCAGGAGGTCGATGTTGTTCTTCAGCGCGACTGGATGATTGCGAAACCGTTCGCCGCGAACTGCACTCTCATCCAGCTTCTGCTGTTGGACCATCGTCCCCATCGCACCATCGAGGATGAGGATGCGTTCGGTGAGAAGCTTCTCCAGGCGCTCGCGCGTCGTCACGTCCTTACGATAGCAACTCCAGCCGGGTCTGAAGAACAAGACCCGGCCTACGCCTGTAGAGACATCGCACGCTCACGACAGCCGTAGGGCGGGTCCTGTTCTGTGGATCCGCCGGAACGTCAGTTGTCGTAGTACAGATAAAACTCGTAGGGGTGCGGGCGGAGGCGAATGGGTTCCAGCTCTTTCTCGGTTTTGTAGTCGATCCACGTCTGGATGAGATCATCAGTGAACACGTTGCTCGTGGTGAGGAACGCGCGGTCCTTGTCGAGCGCGTCGATGGCCTCCTGTAGCGAGCCGGGTGTCTGACGGATGCCGTGCTCGCGCATCTCGTGCGGCGTCATCTCGTAGATGTCGCGATCGAGCGGATTGCCTGGATCCATCTTGTTCTGGATGCCGTCCATCATCGCCATCAGCATCGCCGACCATGCGAGATAGCCGTTGCAACTCGGATCGGGGCAACGAAACTCCAGCCGCTTCGACTTCGGGCTCTTCGAGTACATCGGGATGCGGATCGACGCGGATCGGTTCCGTGCCGAGAGCGCCAGATTCACCGGCGCCTCGAACCCCGGCACAAGCCTGCGATATGAGTTCGTAGTTGGTGCGGCGAAGGCGAGGATTGCGGGCGCGTGTTTCAACAGCCCGCCGGCTGCGTGCAGCCCCAATTCGCTGAGACCGGCGTAGCCCGTGCCGGCGAAGAGGGGAGTGCTGCCTTTCCACAGCGACGTATGCGTGTGCATGCCGCTGCCGTTGTCCTCGAAGATCGGTTTGGGCATGAACGTCACCGTCTTGCCGTGCCGCTTCGCGACGTTCTTGCAGATGTACTTGTACCACATGAACTGATCGGCCATCTTCAGCAGCGGCTGAAACTGCATGTCGATCTCGCTCTGGCCGGCGGTCGCCACCTCGTGGTGATGCGCTTCGACGATGATGCCGACCTTGCGCATCTCGTAGACCATCTCGCCGCGCAGGTCGTGATACGTGTCGGTGGGACTGACGGGAAAGTACCCGCCTTTGAAACTCGGCTTGTATCCGAGATTGGGCTCCTCGATCCGCGCCGTGTTCCACGCGCCTTCGACTGAATCGATCTGGTAATAGCCGCGGTGCTGATTCTGCTCGTAGCGCACTTCGTCGAAGATGAAGAACTCCGGCTCGGGACCGATGTAGCACGTGTCGGCGATGCCGGAGTCTCTCAAGTACCGCTCGGCCTTGGTCGCGATGAGGCGCGGATCGCGGGAGAACGGCTCGCCGCTCACGGGATCGACGATGTTGGCGATGACGCTGATCGTGGGCCTGGCGAAGAATGGATCGAGGCGCGCCGTATCGGCCTCGGGAACGGCGAGCATGTCGGATTCGTGAATGCCCATCCAGCCGCGGATCGACGAGCCATCGAAGCCGAGCCCGTCAGTGAACGTATCGGTGTTCAGATGTTCGATGGGGAATGAGCAGTGCTGCCAGCTGCCGAGCATGTCGACGAATTTGAGGTCCACCATCTCGGCGTCGTGCTTCTTGGCGAGCGCGAAGAAGTCGTCGGGTGTCATGGAACACCTCCGGGAGGGAGGCAAGGATAGCGGATTTGTCGATTATTAACGCGGAGCCGCCAAATTTGTCAGATCAGACAATGCTGGCGTCGATCTCGTCTTGCGCACGCGCCGCGCGCGAGACATAATCTGGCTATTCCGCGCTCGGCCCCCGTCGCCCGAGCGGTAGCGATTTTCAAGCGAACACCCGACACAATCTACCGCCGACTGTCGTCTCGAGAAAGGACTGATCGTCACATGGGATCTGCAGCACTTGCCGAAGCCGCAAAAAGCATCCGTGATTGGTCGTTAGCCAACGGAACGCATACATCACCCGCCGTCAAAGCCACCGACGTCTTCGGCAGTCTTTGCTTCAACGACAAGCTGCAGCAGGAGCGGCTGTCGAAGACTGCCTATCGTGCGCTGCGGGCGACGATCACGCGCGGGGAACCTCTCGATATCGCGACCGCTGATGCCGTCGCGGCGGCCCTCAAGGACTGGGCGCTCGAGCACGGTGCGACGCACTACACGCACTGGTTCCAGCCGATGACTGGTATCACCGCCGAAAAGCACGACTCGTTTCTGTCGCCGACCTCGGACGGTGGCGCGATCGCCGAGTTCAAAGGCAAAGAGCTGATCAAGGGCGAGCCCGACGCCTCGAGTTTCCCGTCAGGCGGCATGCGTTCCACCTTCGAGGCGCGCGGCTACACGGCCTGGGATCCGACGAGCCCGCCGTGGCTGCTGCTCAACGGCAACAGCGCCACACTGGTGATCCCGACGGCATTTGTGAGCTGGACCGGTGAGGCCCTCGACAAGAAGACGCCGCTCCTCCGATCGATGGAAGCGGTCTCGAAGCAGGCCGTCCGCGTGTTGAAATTGTTCGGATCGACTGCCGAGCGCGTGTTCGCGACCTGCGGTCCCGAACAGGAATATTTCCTGATCGACAGCAACTTCTATTTCGCGCGGCCCGATCTGATCAACGCCGGCCGCACGCTCTTCGGCGCCAAGCCGCCCAAGGGTCAGGAGATGGAAGACCAGTACTTCGGCGCCATCCCGGCGCGCGTCCTTGCCTGCATGGCGGAAGCCGAGCTCGAACTCTTCAAGCTTGGTGTGCCGGTGAAGACGCGTCATAACGAGGTCGCGCCCAGCCAGTACGAAATCGCGCCGGTCTTCGAGAACGCCAACCTCGCCGTCGATCACCAGATGATGACGATGGAGATGTTGAAGAAGATCGCGCCGAAGTACGGCCTCGCCGCGCTTCTGCACGAGAAGCCGTTTGCCGGCGTCAACGGATCCGGTAAGCACAACAACTGGTCGCTGTCCGATGAGTTCGGTAACAACCTGCTCGGCCCCGGCGACACCCCGCACGACAACATGCAGTTCCTGGTGTTCTGCGCCGCCGTGCTGCGCGCCGTCGATCGGTGGCAGGGGCTGCTGCGCGCGAGCATCGCCAGCGCCGGCAATGATCACCGCCTCGGGGCGAACGAGGCGCCGCCGGCGATCCTGTCCATCTTCC
>DATCXH010000533.1:0-2995 GCA_036565925.1 Vicinamibacterales bacterium | reverse complement strand
CGTGGACTTGCCGGCGTTGGGAAATCCGACGAGGCCAACATCGGCGAGCAGCTTCAACTCGAGACGGAGCTGTTTCTCTTCGCCTTCCTCTCCAGGTTCCGTGCGTCGCGGTGCGCGATTGGTGGACGACACGAACCGCGCGTTGCCTCGTCCGCCGCGTCCACCGCGCGCGACGAGCACGCGCTGTCCCTCTTCCGCGAGATCGGCCAGCAGGCGCCGCTCCTCGCCATCCTTCTCGAATACCAACGTGCCGACTGGCACCGTGATCTCGAGGTCCTCTGCCGTCTGCCCGGTCTGGTTCGATCCCTTCCCGTGCTGACCGCGTCGCGCTTTGAAATCGGGGTGGTAGCGGAAGTCGACGAGCGTGTTCTTGGTGGCGATCGCGGTGACGTAAACCGAGCCCCCGCCGCCGCCATCCCCGCCGTCGGGTCCACCGCGCGGGACGTACTTCTCTCGCCGAAAACTGAGGCAGCCGTTGCCGCCGGCACCGGCGGTCACGTGAATGTCGACTTCGTCGACGAACATAGGGAGGATTCAGATGTCGGGAACCAGGAATCAGAACAGTTCCGATCCCGATTCCTGAGTCCTGATTCCTATTTATTCTACGGGTATGACTGAGATCTTGCGGCCGTGCTGGCCATGGTCTTCGAAGCGGACCTTGCCGTCGATCTTGGCGAATAGCGTGTGATCCTTGCCGAGCCCGACGTTGAGGCCTGGCTCGAAGCGGCGTCCCTTCTGGCGCACGAGAATCGACCCGCCGGTGACGAGGTTACCGTCGTGACGCTTGACGCCGAGACGCTGCGAATTGCTGTCCCGGCCGTTGCGTGAGCTGCCTTGTCCTTTTTTGTGAGCCATTGCTTTATGCCTGAATCTCGGTGATGCGCACGCGCGTCAGCACGCTGCGGTGTCCCCGCGTCTTGCGGAACCCCTTGCGGCGCTTCTTCTTGAACACGCGCAGCTTGGGACCGCGTGCCTCGCCATCGACCACGCCGACGACCTTGGCGTTGGCGACAAACGGCGCGCCGGCGACGATGTCACCCGCGTCCTTTTCGATGAGCAGCACCTGGTCGAATGTGAAGGCGGAGCCGTGTTCGCCGGGCGTGCCGTCGATCTCAATCACGGCGCCGGGCGTCACTTTGATCTGCCGGCCACGGGTCTGGACAATCGCGTACACGAGCAATACCTCAATGGGGACGAAGTGACCGCAGGCGGCGTCCCGCCAGCCCGCACAAACATAAAAGGTTAACAGATCGGGCGCGGAAACGGCAAGGATTGAGCCGGTTTCGGGCGGGTCTGAAGACCCGCCGCTACTGGAGAAGGATGCGGGTGCCCTTGATCTTCTGGCTGCTCAGGGTGCTCAGGAAGCTCGGAATCAGGCGGTCCATCAACTCGAAATACGACGACAGCGCCGGGGTCGTCTGGTTCGCGTTGTAGAGGATCTGCTCGTTGAAGCTCTCGGAGTGCAGCGTTGCGCCACTGCGGCCGTCGATGAAGATAAAGCGGCCATCGAGGCTGAAGCCTTTGCGCTCCTGATATGTGCGAACCGGCACCACGCGGCGCCGGCCGAACGAGTCGTAGACCTCCTGCTCGCGCTGGACGATCTGATTGCGCTGCAACGGCGTGAAGAGCACGGTGCCGGTCACGATGAGTGGCTGCTGATATTCCTCGCCGATCCGCTTCCAGTACTCGACGTTGGCGAAGACATGCTCGTACGCTTCCAGGTCTTTCTGTTCCTTGATTGCCGCCGGCGCCGGCGTAGCAGCAGCACCGCCACCACCGCCGCTGTCGCCGTTACGCCCTTCATTCGCGACGTCCTGCAACGGGAGTACATCGGAGTCGATGACGCGCAGCTCCGACTTGGTCCGCAACTGGCTGCGCAGCAATCTCGTGGTCTCGAGGTTTCCGTCCACGTCCTCGGTGCCGCCCGCGATGAAGCCGGCGACGAGCACGCGTTGGAATGCGGCGACATCCAGCTTCGGGCGGATGGGCGTCTCGATCGGGATTTCGAACGAGTTGGTGCAGGCCACGACGACCAGCGCCGCGCCGACACTCGCGAGCAGACTAACGCGTCGTGCGATCATTGATTTCCTTAAACAGCTCGTAGTTCTGCTTGATCAGCGCGTTGCCTGGCTCGAGCTCGAGCGCCTTCTCGTAAGCGGCTCGTGCTTTTGCGAGGTCACCTTCGTGCTCGTACGCGATGGCGAGATTGTTGTGCGCGGCGGCGTAGGTCGGATCGATCTGGGTTGCACGTTCCCAGCGGTAGATCGCCTCGCGCCACAATCCGCGCTGCGCCACCGAGATCCCAAACTCCACCTGCTTCTTCGCGTCGTCGCGAGCATCTGCGGCGAGCGGCGCGGCCGCAAGCGCCAGAACGGCGATCAGGAGAGCGGCAATACGCATGTGGAGTGAGTAAGCAACCACTATAGTCACTCGCTTGCGCGATCTGCAAGGTCCGCCTTGTGCGCGGCGCCAGCGCGTTTCGCGCCAAGAGCTTAGCTCGTCGGAGCAAGCCATGTACCACGGAACGACCTCCGATTGGCCGGATTGCTGCGGTGCTCCGCGTCAGAAGTGTCCCCGTTCTTTCGTGGACCGTCGTCTGTTTGTTGCGATTTCGAAAGTCCGCTGCCTATAATTCAGACAGTCGGGCCGGGTGCATCAAGTGGCGATCTGTCCACGTGCGCCCGGCCCATCGTGCGTTTGGGCCGCAAAAAGACGGCTCAAGGCACAAATGCCCCGCACCTGGACGACGCCTGCCAATGCCTTTCGGGGCAGGAGTCGATGATGACACTGGATCATGCGGTGGCCTTGTCTCTGTTCGATGATGGGCTTCCCAAGATGGGTCTAACAGCCCGTCTGTTGACCGACGACCCTGAGCTGATCGAGCTCGGGACGTCGCGTCTCGAGGAAGCGCGTGAGGTGCGCGGCCGCGCGGAACAGACGGGCATTCATGCACTCGCCTGGAACGATCCGTCGTTTCCTTCGCTCCTGGCGGCCA
>DATCXH010001242.1:0-6101 GCA_036565925.1 Vicinamibacterales bacterium | reverse complement strand
CGCGTTTCTCGAAGACGAGGCGCGTCAGGGCTACGAGCTGAGGCAGTTGATCGAGGCGCGACCCGGCGCGGCATTGACGTTCAATTTCGCCTCCCTTTACACGACGCTCTACTGCAGCGCTACGAATGGCCCTGCCAGGACCGCAGATCGACGAGACACGAAACACCATCCTGTTCGCACGCGCGTCCCTTCACCGAGACCAATGAGCGCATGTGTTTGGAGGTCGATGATGAGGGTCACCGGCTCAGGAGGTCGCTCATTGGACGCGCGCGTGATGCCCAACGCCGTCCGCACCGTCTCCACGCTGTAGCGACCAGACCGATGTCGAGCAAGCGGGATGTTCAGGATGTCACGACAGCTCGTTGCGGTAGCTAACCCCTCGTGGTTGCCTTCGTCCAGGATTCGGCAAGCAGTCGGGAGGAGGACACTGATTTCAGAACCGTACGCCACCGCCGATCTGAAATCGGAAATCGTGGCCGAAGAAAGACTCGTCCTGCACGGTGCCGTCGGTCTCGATCACTGGCCCTGGATACTTCAGGGCTCGATCACCGACATCGACACGCACGTACGTCTTCCCACTCGTCTGGAACTCGACACCGCCACCGATGTCGAGCGCGAACGTGGTGTGACCCGCGGCGAGCTGACACGCAATCGGCGGTGGAAAGATCGCGATGCAAGCAAACGGATCGGGCGCTTCGGCGAACCGCACGAAGCCTGGCCGGAACTTGGCGAACGGTCTGATCGCGCTGAAGCGCGGCCCGGCGATGACGCCGAACAAACCCTCGACGCGGCTTGAACTGAATGCGGGCGCGTCGGCGAAGTCTGACGGATAAAACGTCACCTCAGCATCGGCGCCGACTAATCCGCTGGGGCGCCACGACACCAACCCTCCGACACCGACATCGGCGTTGTCGAATTCGCTCGACATAGCAGTGGCCAGGTGGATGCCAACCTGAAAATGGCTTTCTTGTGTTTGTGCGGATGCGTACTGAGGAGCGAGCAGAACGAGCGAGATGAGTGCAGAATTCGGAATGACGCGCATTCTGAATTCTGCACCCAACGCGGAGGGGTTAGAACGTCGTGCCGCCGGTGAGCGTCATCCCCGCGACCGAGTCGCAGTGCTTGCCCGGCTCAGGCAGCTTCGGTTTGTTGGTCGCCGAATCCATCGGGCACTTCGCCAGCGCACCGACGCGGGCGCCGAAGTTCGAGCCATCACGCAGCGGATTCAGGTGCACGCTGAACACGGTGCCGGGGCCGAACGTCGCAGGAGTGATGCCTTGCCGCTCGAGCTGCGCGGTGCCGGCCATCTCGAGACCCCATTCCACGTACTTGCCATCCTTCCCCTTCAGCAGCGACTTGTGATCGGGGGAAAACAGCATGAAGTGAATCTCGGCGTGGTTCGCCTGCGGCACGAACTGCTTGACGACGCCGGTGAGCGTCACGACCTTCTTCTGGTCGTACATCGCAAACGAGTGATGCGCCGACACGGCGACCTGCAGCACCACGGCGAGTGCCGCGGCAACCACTGAGGCTTTGACGATGCGCGTATTCATGACTCCTCCGCAACCTTATTATCAAGCTTCACCGGCATGGATATCGCCGGGAAAAAAAACCGCATCGCGGTTAGGCGGGTCTAAAGACCCGCCTCTACGAGTTATTTGAAGATGTCGGTAATCGCCGAAGGGAGTTCGTCGTCAGGCTTCTCCCAACCCTTCTCGAAATTCTGCTCCCAGTTCTTCGCCCACGGCCGTCCGTAGTAATCGACGAATCGCGGATCTGACGCCGTCGTCTGTTTCGGCCGGCCGTCAGTGTTGAAGATGTTGCTCAGACACTCGATGAAGTTGTACCGGCGATCAGGATCGTCAGGCGTCGCGCGCCGGGCGAAGCGGAACGATGCGCGTACCGGAGTCACGAACACGTCGGGGTCATAGAAGATCGTCTCGTGATCGAGACCGATGAACTTGCCGCTGGCATCGAGTGCGGGTTTGAACGTTTCGATGGTCTGCAGCTTGTCGCTGGTTTCGAACATCGCATGCGAGAGCTGCCAGGCCTGGATGTTCGCGGTCCAGGTAACCAGCGTGGTGCCGTCCCAGAAGCCGATGGTCTCGCCGTACCACTGCGGCACCTTCTGCACGTGCTGCTTGCCCACCATCACCTGACGCAGGAAGTTGTCGGCGATGCCCGACAGGAACTGAATGTTCCACGGCGTCATCGTCAACTGGAAGTTGCCCGCCTGAGACGGCTGCGACCACCAGCGGATGAATCCTTCCGGCCAGCAGAACGATGCGCTCCACTGCGGCGCGTTGGTGACCGCTTCGTGATACGCGGTTTGCACCATGCGCTTCTGATACTCCGGCGTGAGCAGCGCAAGCACCGTCGGCGCCTGCGTCACACCCCAGATCCATTCCGAACCGCGGTCCGCGGCGCCATCACGCGAGTAATAGCCGTCCCAATCGGGCACGGTCGCCTTCGTGTAGACGGTCGGACCGCCCTTCGCCTTGGCCTGCGCCATCAGCGCTTCGTAGTGCTCCTTCGCGGTCTTGTATGGATACGGGCTGACGATGCGCTCACGCGGCCAGTCGTCGTTGCAGTTCCCCCACGACGCGGACTCCGGTGGCTTCGGCCCGATGCGCTGCTGATCCCACATGCCGTATAGCTGGCGCGGGTTGTTACACCGGTAATAGCGCTTATCCAGCCAGTTGGCCTTGTCCTTGTAGAAATTCTTCGAGCTGAACAGGTCGATCTTGAGCGGCTGCACGCCGTCCGGCGGTCCGAGGATCGGCGGCGGGGCGCCACGGCCACGGCCCTGACCTGGCGCACCGACCGGCACCGCGCCACGACCTGCCCCCTGCCCGGCTGGCGGGCCCTGGGCAAACACACCCGTGGACACTGATTCGAGCCCGGTCCAGGCGGCGAATGCCGCGACAACAGCGGCCACACAGAATAAAGACAGGTACTGCCTTGCTTTCATGCTGAGCCTCTCCCCCTGCGGATAGCGCCCGTTACTGTAACCCGAAGGTCCGGTGGGCCGAAATCTTGTGCGGATACCGAAATCCCGATACCATCGCCGCGCTTCTGGAGGCATCGAGATGGACCGACAGCTTCGTGCTCATCGATACATGATCTACGTCCCAGCCGCGGTCACCGTTGCTGCGACGCTCGCACTATCTACCCCAACATCTGCACAGCAGGCTAACAACGCCGCCGTGGAACGCGGCAAATACCTCGTTCGCATCACTGGCTGTCACGATTGTCATTCACCGAAAGTCCAGGGCATGACGCCGAATCTCGACCTGGCGCTTTCGGGACGCCCGGCGTCCACACAGTTGCCGACGGAGACAAAGACCGAAGTACACGCGTCGCCGGATCTGACCGCGTGGACAGGTCCGTGGGGGTTCAGCGTCGCCTCGAACCTGACTCCGGAGCCAACCACCGGCATCGGTACGCGCTACACCGAGGCCAGCTTCATCGCCACGATGCGGACCGGCAAGAAGCCGAACGGGACGCCGATCATGCCGCCGATGCCATCCGACGTGTACCAGAACATGACCGACGATGACCTCAAGGCGATCTTCTCGTATCTGCGAACGCTGAAGCCGATTAAGAATCCTGTGCTCGCCGGACTGAAATTGCCGGCGACCGCGAAGCCCGCAGCAGAGGCGCCGAAGAAATAAAGGGCCGCGTGCCCCGCATTCTCACGACACATGTAGGCGCGCTCCCCGATCCTGCGTTTCCTGCAGAGAGCGCCCGCACCGATGACGACCTGCGCGCCGCCGTGCGCCAGGTCGTCCGTCATCAACGCGACGTTGGCATCGACGTCGTGAACGAGGGCGAGCTCACCAAAGGCGGCAACTTCGTTACCTATATCAACGAACGGCTCTCTGGCTTCGAGGCCGGCGACGCCACCGTCATGTCCAGCGTGCTCACCTCGAGCCGCGATTGGACTGAGTTCGCCGACTTCTACACGAAAGCCATCAAGAACGGGACGCTCTTCGAGCAGACCGGCAGCGCTCCGAGTCAGACGACCGCGCGCCGAATGGAACTGGTGTGCCGAGGTCCGATCCGCTACACCGGCATGTCGGCGCTGCAGCGCGAGATCACCGCGCTGCGTGACTCGCTCGATGGCCACGCTCCTGCGGATGCGTTTCTCACGACGACCGCGCCGGCCAGCATCGAGGTCGGGCGCAAGAACGAGTACTACAAGAACCAGGAAGATTTCGTCGTCGGCCTCGCTGATGCGCTGAAGGTCGAGTACGAAGCGATCGCCGCGGCCGGATTCCAGATCCAGATCGACGATGCGTGGCTGGCGGCGTTGTGGGATCGGATCGGCATTCAGATGGGGCTCGCGGCGTACAAGCGCTACTGCATGATGCGCGTCGAGGCGTTGAATCAGGCGCTGACCAACATTCCCGAAGAACAGATTCGCTACCACCTGTGCTGGGGTAGCTGGCACGGTCCGCACCTCTATGACATCCCGATGGCCGACATTGTGGACGTGATGCTCGCGGTGAAGGCGCGGACGTATCTGTTCGAGGCCGCCAATGCGCGGCACGAACACGAATGGGTCGTGTGGAGGCGCGTGAACCTGCCGCCGAACAAGGTCCTCGCGCCCGGCGTGGTCACGCACTCGACGCCGCTCATCGAGCACCCGGAGCTCGTCGCACAGCGGATTCGGCGATTCACCGATATCGTCGGCCCTGAGCGCGTGATGGCGTCAACCGACTGCGGCCTTGGCCTGCGCTGTCATCCGCAGGTGGCGTGGGCGAAGCTGAAAGCACTCTCCGAAGGCGCCGCGCTAGTACGGTCCGCCTGAAGGCGGACACTACTCGAGTCACCCAGATAGGTGAGGAGGAGGCGCGTTTGCGTTTGATAGACTCAGCCGCCATGAGGATCCGCGCCGCCGCGCTCGCTGTCGCCTTCGTCGTCATCTCGATCCCGGTCGCCGCACAATGGAAGAACCTCTCCAAGGACGGCTTGCCGCTGGGACCTGATGGCAAGGTGAACATGTCAGCGCCGGCGCCGCGCACGGCGTCAGGGCGTATCGACCTCTCCGGCATTTATCAATCGAGCTATCGATACTTCCAGAACCTCGCCGCCGATCTCGGTCTCGACAATGTGCCGATGACAGACCAAGCGCGCAAGATTCAGGCTGCGCGCGCCACGGGTCTGCTCGGCTATGAAGAACCCGACGCGCGGTGCCTGCCGCAAGGCGTGCCGAAGATCAACATGGCGCCGGTGCCGTTCCGCATCGTGCAGACCGACAAACTCGTGGTGATCGTGTACGAGGCGTTCAACCTGTGGCGGCAAATCCATCTCGACGGCCGCGAGTGGGCCGACGATCTCAATCCAAGTTGGATGGGCTATTCGAAAGGGCGCTGGGACGGCGACGCGCTGGTCGTCGAAACGCGCGGACTGAACGGCAAGCAATGGCTCGATCACGGCGGACTGCCGGCGAGCGACAAGCTCACGGTCATCGAACGGTTCCGGCGCCCGTTTTTCGGTGCACTGGAGATCGACATCACCATCAACGACCCAACGTACTACACGAAGCCATGGACGGCGACGACCAAACTCCGCTTGACCCTGGACACCGAGCTGTTCGAGTTCATCTGCAACGAGAATGAGCAGTCCTCCAAGCACATGGGACCGCACATCAAATAGTAGGTGGCTGGTGGTCGGGGGTTAGGTTGCCGCGTTAGTCGATGCCAAAGCAGTAGAACAGTCCCGCACCGCCCGTCGTGCGCAGCTCGTTCGGGCCACATCCATTCGACGCGTGTACTGAATTCCACGAGTCCTCGCCACCACCGGGTCCGCGGCGATCGTGGTGACCCAGTTGCGCGCGGCCTTCACTGCTCGACGTCCAATTGCGGCAGGTCAGGTCACTGTCCTCACCGTACGCGGTTCCGTCAGGACGGGAGCCGGTGAGCATGTCGTGCAGATGCACAGGATCCAGCTTCTCGGTTACCGCCGTCTCCTGATTGATGCGATTCGCGCGACTATGTAGCTCCTCGAGGTTCGCCGCAATCAGCAACCCCTCCGCGTTATACCAAGGTCCCTGGCCGATGCGATCGCGGGCATTGACGGCCGGCCATCGGCCGCTG
>DATCXH010000526.1:0-4661 GCA_036565925.1 Vicinamibacterales bacterium | reverse complement strand
CGAATCGGTGGCGATCTGCATCCCGCCGACGAAGCCCGCCATGATGATGAACATCGGAATGAACGTCAGAATCTGCGCTGCGCGTTGCTGCGCCGTCGAGACTTCGATGTCCTCGAGCATGATCGGTTGCGATGCGGCCGGACTGACGCCGCGTGCGATCAGCCGCAGGCTGCCAATCTCCGCGCTGTACTGTTGAAGGAGACGGCGCACTCGTTCCACGGTGGGCCGAGCGTCGTTACGCGAACTGTCCGAGACAATCTGCAGCACCGCCGGCTTCGACTGTTTGAAGGTCTCGGCGAAATCTTTTGGGATGATGAGGGTCAGCTCTTCTTCCTGATCCTTCACCGCCCGTTCGGGATTCTTCGGACCCTCGACGATCTGCACGCCCGACTGCTGTTTCAGCCAATCCACCAGGGCGGGTGCGTACTGCATGCCGACAACCGGCACGCGAACCGCCTCGGACTCGCGCTGCCGATCGGCAACGCGGTTCATCATGAAGCCGATGATGACCGGGCCAATCGACACGCTGAACACGATCGACCACAACGCGCGTCGATCGCGCAGCGAGTCCTTGATCTCTTTGCGCACGACAATGGCGATCTGCCGGAGGTTTCTTCCGACGCTCACTCGCGTCCTCCCCGGTCAGCGCTGGCCAGGGCCACGAACGCGTCCTCGAGGTTGTCGTGACCGGTGTGCCGACGCAGATCATCCGGCGTGCCGCGGCCGACGACCTGGCCATGTGCGATCACCACGATCGAGTCGCAGAGTGCCGACACTTCCTGCATGACGTGACTCGAGAACAACACGCACCGGCCTTCTTCCCGCAAACGACGCACGATGGTGCGCACCGCGCGAGTGCTCATGACGTCAAGGCCGTTGGTCGGCTCGTCGAGCAAGACGTTCTGTGGGCTGTGCACCAGAGCGCGAGCGAGTCCAACTTTGGTGCGCTCGCCGTGCGAGAAGCCGGCCGTTCGCCGATCGGCAATCGCGTTCATGTCGAGCAGGTCGAGTAGTTCCGTGATCCGTTGCCTGAGCGCAACTCCGCTGATGCCGTGCAGCTCACCGAAGTACTCGAGATGCTCGCGCGCGGTCAGTCGCGGGTACAGGCCGAAGCCATCGGGCAACACGCCAAGCCGGCCCTGCGCGTCGTGGGGATGGGCGATCGCATCGATATCATCGATCTTGATGCTGCCGCTGTCCGGTCTCATCACCGCATACAGCATCCGCAGCGTCGTCGTCTTGCCCGCGCCGTTTGGTCCGAGCAGGCCGGTGATCGCGCCGTTCTGGGCTGTGAATGTCACATCCTTTACCGCGGTCACCGAGCCGAATTGTTTTCGCAGCTGTTCGACGCGGATCATGGAAGCTGCCCTGCTCTTGGCCCAGGGCCCGGAACAGGGCTCGCCCCAGAGCTTGGCGCAGGGCCCGGCCCAGGATTGACGGGATTTGTCGCGTGCACCGGGTCGGGGCCGGCGGGCGTCACGAAAAACGGTGGCCGCTTGATCGATTGCACACACGAAACGTCGAGCGACTCCGACGATGCGCTGTCGAGGAATTCCTGCACGAGCTTTTGACCGCACGTCGTGCCGATCACGCCATGTCCCGTGCCTGGCGCCGTGATGTGACGCCCGTTCCTGAGCGTCTTGACGACCGATTCGCCCCACGCCGGCGGTGTTACCGGATCGATGTCGCCGGAGAGGACGAGCGCAGGTACGTCTGAGACAACGGGTGCGTAATACGACGCATCCACGGTTCCGCGCGGCCACATCGCGCACGCGTCCAGCTGATTGCTGAGGAGATGGGTGCCGAACACAGTCCCGGCCGCCGCCTGTTGGACATCGGCCGCCGTCACACGCGGCGCGTCTTCGCTGCACAACACCGAGAGCTGCATGCCGACGCTGATGCTTGCGTCGCCACCCTCACCGGCGAGGCCGAGGGCGAAGAAGCTTTGAAATTCATTGTGCTCGGCGTGCTCGATCAGTGCCGGCACGATCGCGCCGGTCATCGATGAATACAAGGCGCTGAACAAAATGCTTGCGACGACGCGCGCTTCAACGCGTACCTCCTCGGCGACACCGGTCCGCGGATGGACGATGCGCACCGTCGGTGGCGACTGCTCGAGACGCCGCAGCAGGTTGCGAATGCGCGTCGACAGGTCCGGGAATGCCAGTTTGCACGCCGAGTCGGCGTCGCAGTCGGTGAGCAGCTTGTCGAGCGCGCGCTGCGCATCGCGCGCGGTGAACAGCGGCAGACGCATGTCCATCGGTGCGACGCCATCGAGGATCATCGTGCGGACATGTTCGCCGTGACGACGGAGGTAGACCAGGGCAGCGCGTGTGCCGTACGAGCCGCCGTACAGGTTGATCCGGTCGTATCCGAGGTACTCGCGCACCTCGTCCAGATCGTCCATGGCGATGTTGGTCGTGTACTGACGCACGTCGGCGTTGTAGCCGGCGAGGCATCGTTTCAAACGATCGAGACCCGACTCGGTGGGCTCGGTCATTTCGCGCAGCGAGTTCGCATCGGATCGACAGTTCAGCGGATTCGACTTCCCAGTGCCGCGCTGATCGACGAGGACGATGTCGCGCGTGCGCTGAACCCGGCGAAAGGCCCCCCGGATCTGACGAGCCAGTTGTGCGGCCCCTTGCCCGGGCCCGCCGGCGAGAAAGACGAGCGGGTCGTGCGCTACCGGTCGAACCGCGGGCAGCACGACGATCCACAAGCTGATCTGGCGTCCGCTTTTCGCTGCACGGTTTTCAAAGACCGTCAGGGTTCCGCAGTACGCGTCTGTGGGACCATCGGCGCTCGAACAGGGGCGAAGATGGTCGAGGGCACCAGTACCGGGACCACCTCCGCAGGCCGCCGCGGCCCCCAGCGTCAGGATAAGCACGAGGCCAGCAAAGAGACGGCAAAGGCGCGCCACGGGGCGCCGGGGAGTGAGCAAGTGCGGGGATGATAGCATTCGCGTCGTTAATCTTCGGCCTTCAAACCACTTATCGCGTTCTTTCGTCGAATCTATACGCTCCACGATCGAGTTTCTTTCGTAAGATTCACTATCCCCGATTTACTGTCCGGCTTGCTTGGGTGCCTTAGCGCGGATGCGAAGGCGGCAATCGGACTCGGCGTTCCACGATACGCGTAGATTCGTTAGGTGGAAGAGAAGGCGGGGCAACCCATGAAAGAGTCTGCGGAACAATCCAGTCTCGCGTCGGAAGCGTACAGCGTTGTCCGGCAGCGCATCCTGCGTGGTGATATCGCGCTTGGGCAAGTCATTTCCCGGCGCAAACTCGCGGCCGAACTCAGTATGAGTTTCCTGCCCGTGTCCGAAGCGTTGCTGCGTCTCGAGATCGAAGGGATGCTCGAGAGCCGTCCCCGGGCCGGCACACGAGTGCGCATTCCGTCACCCGAGGATGTGCAGGGACACTATGTCGTGCGTGAGGCGCTCGAAGTACAGGCGGCCATCCGTTTCACGCAGGTCGCGACGCCGGGTGAGCGGAGCGAGCTGAAGAAGCTCGCCGCTCGGGTCGACCAGTTGTCGCAACAGTTGGACCGTCCGCTCTATCAGACGGTGCATCAGAAACTGCATGCGCGCATTGCGCAGTGCGCGCGCTGTCCCGCGCTGCTCGACGCGATTGAGAAGACGCACGCGCTTGCGTCGATTTGGTTTTGTGTGATGCGAACGCCCAAGCCGGACGATTCGCCGACCCGTCACCAGGAACTTGCCGAGGCGGTGTGCAGCGATGATCCGAACCGCGCGGCCGAAGAAGTGCGGCGTCACCTGGCTGTGGCCGTCGAGCGCTCGATGGAAGTGTTGCAGCCGTACTTCAAGCTGCGGAAGGCGACCGGCCGTACATTCCATCGCAGCGATAAACGGCTTCGTCAGGGACCGTTCGACATGCCCCAGCTACATTAATTTTCGAGCGAAAAAATTCCCGCCTCGACTCGCATTCGCGTAATTGACACCGAGCGCGAGCACCAGCGACAATAATCGGCCACCGGTTATGCCTAAGCCTTGGAAAGGCGGGTGTGCCGGGGCCCCTGCAACGGCGGGACACGGGACCTGTAACAACAGGCCTAACCCCGCAGTATTAGCTTCCGAGGAGTCTGTTCGATGCGAACCAAGTTTGCTGTCGTGATTGCCGGACTCGTGCTGCTCACGAGCGCACGGACGATCGTGGCCCACCACTCGTTCTCGGCCGAGTTCGATGCCAATAAGCCGTTCAAGATGACCGGCACGGTGACCAAGGTCGAATGGATGAACCCCCACACGTTCTTCTACATCGATGTGAAGGACGAGAAGACCGGCAAGGTCACGAACTGGGCGATGGAGATGGGCAGCCCGAACGGACTGATGCGCGCCGGCTGGACCCGTAACACCATGAAGGCGGGCGACGTGGTCGAGGTCGAGGGCAGCCTTGCCAAGGACGGCAGCCCGACTGGCAACGCGCGGTCTGTCGTGATGAACGGCAAGCGGCTGTTCGCGGCGTCGAGCCAGGGCAACACTCAGTAACACAAGGGAGTCGCCTTGACGAAGAGTCTTCGTTCCGCGCTTCTTGGCGCGGTGGCAGTCGCTGTGTTCTCATCGAGCGCCTGGGTCTTGTCTGCGGAGCAGCAGGCCGGCGCCACACAGCAGGGCGGTGCCGAAGGCGGCGCTCCTGCACAAG
>DATCXH010000194.1:0-6499 GCA_036565925.1 Vicinamibacterales bacterium | reverse complement strand
TTCCGCCAACCGATTCCGCTGCCGAAAGGCACGACGATCGAAGTGACTGCGCTCTTCGACGATGAGACGCCGCTGCTGCCATTGAGTCTCTCGCCGGCAACAGCCGCGCGTCCCGATCTCTCATCGATGCGGCTGACGTTGAACGTCGCGCCTTGATGAACGGTTCTGCGTCACCGGGACCGCGACTGGTGATTACTTCTTGTCCTTTGCGGCGTCCTTCTTGTCCGGAGTCACGGCGTCCTTGATTCCAGTACCGATCTTCTTCGCACCACCGGCCGTGGCTTTCGCGCCTTTCGTCGTCGTGCTGGCTGTCGCCTTGGCCACATCGGTCGACTTGTCGCTCGTCTTCTTGGCCGCGTCACCGACCGGGCTGTCGGCCACTTTCCTGGCGCCCGATTCAGCGCCTTTCGCCGTCGTACTGCCCACGGCCTTTGCACCATCTGCGGTGCCTTTGGCAGTCGCCTTGGCGGCGGTTTTGGTCGCAGCGCCTGCCGTCTTGGCCGCGCCGGTGACCGACGTGCCCTTGGTGTCCTTCTTGGTCTCTTCAGTCTTGGCTTGCGCGCCAATGCCAACGGTCGTTGCAATGGCCAATGCGGCCACGATGGCGGCGAACGGTGCGAGTATCTTCATGCGTGTCACTCCTGAATGGCCCACATGTTATTCCGTCTCGATGCACACAAGATGAGCGCCGCGCTCACCATCGGCATGTGCGGCGACTGACCGCGCGCCATGCGGCGTACGTCTTGGGCACGTCCATCTTCTTCAGTTTCTGCCATGCTGCCAGAGCGTCCTCGCGCGAAGCATCTTTCTCCGCGGCATGAAAATCCGCGAGAAAGTTCACGTACCGAGGATGTGGGATACGCTCGAACCGCTCCACGCCGTTCAGGACGATGAACTGCTCGACGAGATCTTCGTAGGTCACTGGTCCCTTGGCGACCTGGGCCTCGCGCCACCTATTGAGCCGGTACCAGATGCCTGACTTCTCTTTCGCAGACGGATTCTTTCGCTGCGCCTCGCGAACGATGAATCGCTTGGTCTCACGGTTGCTCGTGTAGTTCGCGATCACGAGGTCGAGCGTGAGCCCCCGATCGAGGTCCTTCACACCTTTCTTCAGTGGTTTGGACGATATCTTGTTCGGCAGCCTGCCAGTGGTCAGATAGGCCGTGATGGCACTCTCGAGTTCGTTCTTCCGCATTCGGTGAGCCGCGGGAAGACCGAGTGTCTTGCCGAACTCGACGAGCTCGGTCTGGTACCAGTAACCGTTCTCGAACGCTCGCGGCGACATGCGTTTGGAGAGCACCGATCGCATCGTGTAATTCGTGAGGTCCGGCTGAAGCCGGACACGACACCCGTCGATTCGTGAGGTCCGGCGAAAGCCGGACACTACACCAGCAATACCTTGCCCGTGGTCCGGCGCGCTTCGAGTTCCTCGTGCGCGCGGCGCGCCTCGGCCATCGGGAAGACATGACCGATCCGGATCTTCAGCTTGCCACTCGCCAGCCACGCGAAGATGTCGCGCATGCGTGACATCAGTTCGTCGCGCGTTGCCATGTACTGATTGAGCCCGGGACGGGTCAGGAACAACGAACCCTTGATACCGAGAATCGCCGGATCAAACGGCGGCACCAATCCACTCGAGAAGCCGAACAGCGCGAGCATGCCACGAGGGCGCAAACAGTTCAGGCTACCTTCGAACGTATCCTTCCCCACCGAGTCATAGACGACGTCAACGCCTTTGCCGGCGGTGAGGCGCTTCACCTCGGTCTCGAAGTTCTGCTTCGTATAGACGATGACGTCATGCGCTCCCGCCTCGCGCGCGAGCTCCGCCTTCGCCTCTGTGCCCGCGGTCGCAAGCACGCGCGCGCCGACGATACGGGCAACCTGCACGATCACCGAGCCAACACCGCCAGCGGCCGCGTGCACGAGTGCGGTATCTCCTGGCTGGAGTGCGAACGTGCTGTGCGTAAGGTAGTGAGCAGTGAGTCCTTGCAACATCACACCAGCCGCCACGTTCATGTCGACGTCCGGCGGGAGCGCGACGAGCTTCGATACGGGTACGACGGCGTACTCGGCGTACGACCCGAGCGTCATCGCCCATGCGACGCGATCGCCAACCTTGAGATCGGTCACTCCCGGTCCGACGTCAGTGACGACACCGGACGCTTCGGATCCGACGACGAACGGCAACGGCGCTTTGACGCGCCCAATGCGGTACTGGACGTCGAGATAGTTCAGACCCGAGGCCGCGATCTTCACCTGCGCCTCACCCGGACCTGGTCGCGGGATCTCCACGTCCTCGTAATTCAAAACCTCGGGACCACCGAGGGTATGTACACGAACCGCTTTCACTCGACACTCCCGACACTCGATGGAATCAGCGCCGCAAGCGCGGCAGGTTCAGGGCTGATGTAGAACTGATACGCATATCGCTCGGTTCCCTTTGGGGCCGAGGACGGAATGCCTGCACCGTGGGCACCGCCCGCGTTGACGAACGCGACCGCCGTATTTGGCGTGAACGGTGCGGTCTTGACGAGATCGCAGGCGTAGCCTTCATTCCGCGGGAAGAACGTGTTCCGCCGATTGATCACCGGATCGCCGTGAATGCGATAGAAGCTGGTCCCGAATGATTCGTCGTCGCCAGGCCTGGCGAAGTAGAGCAAACACGTCACGACGACTCGATCGGGATCGAGATGCGGTTCGAGATGGTAGCCGGGACGCCTCAGCATCAATCGACCCGCGGTGGCAATGTGCGGGAGCGCGGTCACCTGCGAGCCCCTCGTCGCGCCGTACTTCTTCTCATACGCCGCCCGAACATGCGCATCGAACTTCTGCAACAGACCGGGCACCATCAGGCGCGGGATGATGACGTCCTCCATGAAACTCAGCGCTGTCGTCGTCCACTCCGGCACGATCTCGCCGCTGTGCAGCTTGAAGTTCTGCTTGTGTGGGTCTTTGTCGCTGAAGAGCTGCGGCGGTGGAATCGCCTCCACGAGCGCGTCGTACGTCTCTTGCGGTAACAAGGAGCCCACCACCAGATGGGCCATGGGATCGTTGTCCACGTTTGTGCGCTCGATCGCGCGTGCGACGTGGTGACCGACGGTGGCCTCATCGAAGACGGTCGACCTGTGCCGGCGTTCGCGGTGCTCGGCATTGAAGCGCAGAACGGCGTGCAGCCGATTCGCTCTGCGCGTCATCTCCTTCAACCCCTGCTCGAGTGCCTTGAGCCGCTCATCAGTGTCGGCCGGCGCACGCGGCAGGTTATCGAGTTTTTCGAGACGGGTGGCCACGGTCGCCAGATGTCTGTCGAACCGTGACTCGACTTTTTCGGTGGATCGCTGTTGGTCCTCTCGCCATCGACGGCGGAGGTATGGGAGAACGCCGATCTTCGTCAGGAGACGTTCGACAACCATTCAGACCTTACCCGATTACAACCCTGGGCAAACCGTGTTCACTGGCGCGTGGACGGAGGCACGGGCGAAGCGAGCGCCTTCGCTTCGGCATCCACGTCCGCTTCCCACTGGCCGATCAGCGGAAAGAGTCTCTTGACAATGTCCTGACGCTGGTTCGCGAGATCGTTCCGCTCGCCGAGATCTGTGGCGACATTGAAGAGCATGGGGTTGGCGCCATCCAGCACGAGCTTCCAATCACCCTGGCGAACCGCACGCTGGCGTCGCGCCGGCAGTGTGTACCGAAAGAACAGCGTTCGTTCGAGAGGCTGTGCACCGTTCTGGAGCAGCGGCACGAGGTTGACTCCCTCGAGACGAGCCTCGGCGGGCACCGGCGAACCAGTGACGGCGAGGATCGTCGCCGTCAGATCCATCACGATCCCGACCTGTTTCGAGGTCTTGCCGGCTGGAATATGTCCGGGCCAGCGGAAGATCGCCGGCACGCGAATGCCACCTTCCCAGACCGACTGCTTGCGGTGAAACAGCGGAGCATTGCGCGACAGCCACTCACCGCCGTTGTCATTGGTGAAGATCACCAGCGTATTTCGCGTCAGCCCACGCCGCTCCAACGCGGCGAGGATCTGACCCACGCCACGATCGGCGCGCTCGAGAATGGCGACATAGTCCTGACGCGTACTCGTCGTGTCGTCCTGCGGCTGGACGAATCGTGCATTGTTCGGCGCGACCGACGGATGGTCGGGTATCTGAAACGGCCAGTGCGCGGCGTTGTAGGCGACCTCGAGGAAAAACGGGCGTCCCGCGCTTTCGTCGATCACCTTGATCGCGCGCTCTGTGAAAAGGTCCGTCGAATAGCCCGTGACGTGCGTCGGCTCGTCGTTCTCGAATAGATCGTGTTCCCCGGCCGAATCGGTGTGCTGGTAGTAGTCGATGAGGCCGCTCTTGAAACCGAAGAAATATTCGAACCCGTGAGCAATCGGGCTGTACTCCTTTTTGTACCCGAGATGCCATTTGCCGATCAGTGCGGTTCGATAACCGTTGTTCTTGAGCAATTGTGGCAGTGATCGGCCAGTCGTCGGGAGTCCCTGTTCGCCAGCGGTACGCGACGCGCCTAGCGGGACTTCGATCCGCGCCCGCTGTTGATAGCGCCCGCTGATCAGCGCAGCGCGCGTTGGCGAACAGGCCGGCGCGGCGTAGAAGTCGGTCAGGCGCGTCCCGTTCTTTGCGAGGCTGTCGATGTTAGGCGTCTTGATATCAGGCGCCCCATAGCTGCCGATGTCGCCGTACCCGACATCGTCAGTGATGATGAGGATGACGTTGGGACGGGACGTCGCCGCCTGGACGGCAGCGGGAGCCTGAGCCGCAGCGGGCACGGCCCACGCCAAAGCGGTGAGGACAGTCAATAGTGTGCGCATAGTCATTTGAAGATGGCGCGCAACGCGTCCATCTGAGAGAGATCGGTCTCGCCGACCTTCATCGGCGTGACCGACACGTAGCCGTTCGACACCGCCCATATATCAGTCCCCTGCGGGGCAGTGCCACCTTCCTCGAACTGATTCCAATAGATCGATCGGCCTGACGGATGCTTGGTCTCGACGAAGAACTCCTTGCCGCCGTTCTGCATCGCCTGCGTGGTAATCATGTAACCCTTGAACCCGTCCGCCGGCATGATCGGAATGTTCACGCTCAGGAATGTGTTGGGCGGTAAGCCCCACTGCTTCACGCGACGCGCCACGCCCAGCACTTCCTCGGCGGCGAACACATAATCCCGCTGCGTTCCCGCTTCCGCAAGTGCGGTCGCAATCGCGGGTACGCCCATCATCGCGCCCTGTCGTGCCGCGCCGACCGTTCCCGACAGATACGACGCGTACCCAAGGTTGAGGCCACGATTAATCCCGGAGACGACAAGATCAGGCTTCGGCGTCACGATGTTGCTGATCGCGATATTCACGGTCGTCGCTGGCGTCGCCGTCAGCGAGATCGCTTTCAAGCCGTTCGGCAGCGTCAAGTCGCTGCGGAACACTGGCTCGGTGGTCACGATCGAGTGTCCCTTTCCGCTCTGATTCTCGGCGGGGGCAACGATGATCACCTGACCGATGGCCTGCAGGGTTTGCGCGACGATGGCCAGGCCCTGCGCACGAACGCCATCGTCGTTGCTGATCAGGATGCGATACGGCGGGGGTTGTGGACGCTGCTGCGCCCTGAGTGGCGCCAGCACGCACGCGAGTAAGAGGACAACGAGAATGAGGTAGACCGGTCGAAACGAACTCGGCATGGCGCCGAGATTATCAGAATGCGGGGTTTGGACGCTTCGTCACGCGGTAGATCGCCCAGACCAGCAATCCAAGCAGCGCGACGGGAACCAAAGGGGCCAACAGCGAGACCACAGCGGACAGCAAGGCTCCTACGAGCGCGATCACGACGACGACCATCACGATGGGGGCGATGACGAGTCCGATCAGTCCGCCGAGCAGACCGAACACCATCCCCACTATGCCGCCTATCAGCTTGAACAACAGGCGCAGCGGGAATGTCACCAACCAGATCACCGCACCGATCACGATGAATGGAATGGCGACTGCACCCGCCAGGGCCAGTGCCAGAGCGGTGAGGACGATGAGGGCAACCATCCTACCGGGACTCTACGGGAGGCACCGGGTCGAGGTTCCCCTTCAGTCGGGAGACGACTGGTTACTGAGACTGAGACTCTTCGGGTTTGGTCGAGGGCGGGACCTCGTAGAGAACCAGACCGCGGCGCACTTCTTCCATTGCGACGCGCTCGGCCTTGAACGGCATCGCGCGATGCGGCTCGGCGTCATCGTCGTCTGCGCTGAGTCGAGGCAGCGCCCCGCGGCGCAGTTGCTTCGCGCGCATGGCCGCCACGTCGACGAAAAGAAATCGGCTTTCGATCGGAGGTGCTTTCGGACGAGGAGCACTCGGCTCCGATTGACTGTCCGGACCGAGCAATTCGTCTGTGTCAGCCATAAGGGATGAGACTAACACAGGGAACAACAAGGAATCAGGAACCAGAGCAACCGGACTCCCTGACTGATTCCTGATCCCCGATTCCAGATTTCTGGAGCGTAGAAGTGGCT
>DATCXH010001008.1:0-2682 GCA_036565925.1 Vicinamibacterales bacterium | reverse complement strand
GCCACGTGTTTCCCGATGGGCCACCACCGAGCGGTCTCCGCTACTGCATCAACGGAGTCGCGTTGAACTTCGATCCGAAATAACTCCCAACGACCAAGGCGTTAGGAGATCGCGAGGCAAGGGCGCTAAGAGCGCCCGAGCCGCGATGAAGGCCAACCCGCGCGTTGCACGATGTAATCGCGCGAGGCCTGCGCTTGCTGGCGGAGGCGAGTGAGATCGACGCCGACCAGTTGGCCCTGACGCTTGCGGATCTGGCCGGCGATGATTACGGTATCGACGTTGCTCGTGTCCATCGCCTGTACCACCGCCGAATAGGCGTTGTTCATCGGCGCGACGTTGATCGCGTCGCTGCGCAACAGGATGACGTCGGCCTCCTTGCCTGGTGTCAGCGTGCCGATCTTTCCGTCGAGATGATTGGCTCTCGCGCCTGTGATCGTGGCAAAGCCAATCACATCACGCACCGTGAGCAGCGCCGGGGCAGCCTTGTCGTTGGCGCGCTGGCGAGCGAGCGCCTGCATGCGCTGCAGCGTGAACACGGCGCGCATCTGCGTAAACAGGTCGCCCGGCATTTGCGTTTCCACATCGACGCTCAAGCTCGGCGCGAGCTTGTGATCGAGCGCTGCTTGTATCGGTGGAATGCCGTGGCCCATCTCCATCTCGATCGGACACGAGATCGAGACGTGGCCGCCCGAATCGGCCACCATCTTCCACGCCTGCTCCGTGAACGTGTTGCAGTGGATGTAGGTGACGTCGGGGCCGAGGACTTTCTCGAGACCAGCGAGCGAGCCGTTTGCATGCACCGAGATCGGCGCGCTCACCGCGCGCGCGACAGCCCATTCGGCCGCCGTCATGCCTGACGCCATCGCCAGCGTCAGCAGCTGATCGCTCGACGAGAAGTGTTGCTTGCGCAGCCGGCGGATGTCGTCGGGATACCGGTTCTGCGGTCCCCCCGCGCCGCCGCCGAATGCATAGACCGCGCGGATGCCAGACTCGCGGAGTCCTTGAATCGCCCCGTCGGAGTGCGCTGGACTGTTGCCAATGTGCGACCAGTCGAGCACCGTCGTCACGCCTGCGTTGATCGCGCCGAGCGCACTCACCAGATCGCCTATATGAACGTCCTCGGGGCGCATCGCACTCCGCACCGAGCCGAGGATCTCGCGGACGTAGTCGTTGAGCAGACCATTGGGGAGGCTGTTGCGGACTGCGCCCTGCCACATGTGCCGGTGCGTATCGACGAACCCGGGCATCACGATCATGTTCGCGGCGTCGATCACCTGTGCGTCGGCACTGATGTTCGGTCGAACCGCGGCGATGAGCCCTTTCTCGATCAGCACGTCGGCGGTGTCGAAGTCGCCGACCTTCGGATCGAGCGAGAGGACGCATCCGCCCTTCAGCAGCATGCGTCCGGATTGAGCCGCTGCCGGCGCGCTGCGCAGGCTCATCGCAACACCAGCGCTGGCCGCGGCAAGAAAGCTCCGACGCGTGATATCCATGGAGAGGGATTCTAGCGGTGTTCGTGACTCTGGCACTTGCGTCGGCGGCGTTTTATGGGGCCGCTGATTTCCTTGGCGGAATCGCCTCCAAGCGAGCCGATGCGGTCGTGGTGACCTTCGTCGCCCAGGCGGCCGGGCTGATCGTTTTGGCGCTGCTCTTGCCGCTCCTGCCATCGAGCTCGCCTCTGCCGAGCGATTACTTGTGGGGCATCGCCGCCGGTGTCGCTGGAAGTGGCGGCGTCGCGCTCCTCTATCGCGCGCTCGCCATCGGCACGATGTCCATCGTCGCCCCGATCACGGCGGTGTGCGCCGCGGCAGTTCCCGTGCTCGTCGCATTGGCGCTCGGCGAGCGGCCCGGCGTGTACGCAGCCCTTGGAATTGTGCTCGCCGCGGTCGCGATCGTCTTGCTCAGTCGGGTGCAATCCGTCGAGAATGCGCCTCGACGCATGCAGTCGGCTGTGCGTCTGGCGTTCATCTCAGGTATCGCGGTCGGCGTGTTCTTCCTCTGCCTCGCGCAGACCAGCGACGACGCCGGAGTCTGGCCGCTCATCATCGGCCGTGGGGTGTCAGTGCCGCTGTTTGGCGTGATGGCGGTGACGAAGGGACGCAGTCTTGCGCGCGACGGGACAGGTTGGCTGGAACGGGGTGCGGCGCGAACCGCGGTGGGCTGCGGAGTTGTCGATATGACCGCGAACGCCCTCTATCTCATCGCCACGCGATACGGTCCGTTGAGTCTCGTGGCGACGCTGGCGTCACTCTATCCCGCGAGCACGGTGCTCCTCGCGCGAATCTCGCTCGGCGAGCGCCTGTCTGGTTCGCAGGCGCTCGGCGTGGCGTGCGCGATCGTTGCAGTGGTGTTGATCGTCGGTGCGTGAGGTCGAGGAGTTGGGAGCTCGCTAGCTACGGCACGTATTTCATCAATGCCTGGAACCACGGCACCGTCGCTTCGGGGGCCTTGGCTTTGTTGTCGAAGACCACCTGGCGCGTCGTGAACTTCTGACCATAGAAGCGACCGTTGGCATCCTCGTCCTGCCGGATCGTCGATCCATCGAGGGACACACCGGCGAACAGACCGCGGCTGCGCGAGTAACTCAGGATCTCCGCACGCAACTGGATGTCGGTGGCGGCTTGCGCGTCGCGGCCCACTGGCCCGGCGGTCGCCGCAGCACCGGCGCCGACTTTCCATTCG
>DATCXH010001186.1:0-5805 GCA_036565925.1 Vicinamibacterales bacterium | reverse complement strand
CGCATGTCCCGTGGCCGAACGCTCCGCATACGTCGCCAGGATGCGCGCGACAGCGGCCTGTAGCGGGGCGTCGATCGTGAGGCTCACGTCCCGTGTGCGGTTCAAGAATGCTTTCACGTCAGCGTGATTCGGTGAGTAGCGGTGGCGAACCAACGGAACCAACCCGCTGAAGTCACGCCGCGTCGTCTGGATGGCGCGTCCTGAGGCGTCGGGCAGCGTGACGGTTGTCGCGTGATCGTCGAACCCACGCAGGTGATCCTGCGAGTCACGTTCCACATAGGCGGTGTTCGTCGCCGCCCAGTTCCGCGCATCGCGGACGTCGCCGAGCAGATGGAACGCAGCACCGCCGAGTGGGTAGCAGCGTTGATCGATGTAGTGTCCGGCTTCAGCCGGACAGCCGGCGATCTCGACGTTCGCTTTCTTGTACGCGTTGCGCGCGCGTTTCGCGATCGCCGGATCGCCCGTTGCCAGTGGCAGACCGCGGCGATCGAAAACGGTCCCACGCGGGATCGTCGCGAGTACGTCGGTCAAACGTTCGTTGTACTGGTATCGGCGCACGCCATCGGCCTGCACGCCGAGATGCGGTCGTGCCACAAACGTATCGGCACGAACCACCTGTACGTCGAACAGCGCGATCAGGATGATGACCGCTGCAGCGCTGAAGCCCATGACGACCCGAGCGACGCCTCGGCGAAAGGGTTCGGTGATGGCGGGTAGCGGCGTGTCGATGTGCCCGACAGTGTGGGCGTGACTGCGAATCGCAGTCAGGATGCCGAGCGCGACGAAGTTGGCCACCATCGCCGAGCCACCGAAGCTCAGGAACGGTGTGACGACGCCGGTCAGCGGCACGAGACCGAGCATCCCCGCGCCCATCACGAGTACCGGCAGTGTCAGAAACAAGGTGATGACGCTGGCGAGGAAGAAGCTGTAATCGTCAGGCGCGCGTCGTGCAATGTCGAATCCCCGCGCAGTGATGATCACGAAGAGGGCAGCGACCGCGAGCAGGCCGGCGAAGCCGAGCTCTTCACCGATCGCCGCCAGCATCAGGTCGGTATAACCGGCTGGCACATAGCCCGTGTTGCCGAGGCCGAGGCCGGTGCCGAACACGCCGCCAGTCGCAAGTCCCCAGATCGCTTGCGCGATCTGCTCACCGCCCCGTGCGCTGTTGTCCCACAACGATCGCCACATCTCCAGTCGCGCGCTCAGCGTCGAGGAGATGTCGAGGGCGTAGCCGACGTAGAAGCCGGCGATGAGTACGAGGAAGCCTGCGATCGCGAGACCAGCGCGGTTGCGGGCCAGCGCATAGGTGAGGAGAAACACGCAGGACAGAAACAGCGCCGGTCCAAGATCGCGTTGCAGGAAGAAGAACAGCAGGGCGATGCCGACGCCGCCGAGTACGGGGAGCAGATATTCGGCGCGCGGCACGTCCATCCACGGCGGCACATTGAACGCGCGCACGCGTCGCCCACGAACCTGGCGGAGGAGATCCCATCGCTTCGCGAAGTAGCCGGCGAGGAACAGCGCCAGCAACAGACGAATGAATTCCACGGGTTGCAGTGGCCCGAGATTGACTCTGGCGTTGCTCCCCGTGGGACCTGCGCCGAGCACGATCAACGCGACCGAGAGCGTCAGGGCACCCGCCAATGGCAAGTAACTGAAGCTGGCGCGCGCCAGTCGTCTGAGGTCGATCGCGGAGACGACCGCAAAACAGACCAACCCCGCCGCGGTCAGCTGAACGTGCCTGACGAACAACGCCGTATCGCGTAACGGATCCTGGCGACTGACGAGTGCTGCGAAGCCAAGCGCAGTGAGGAGATGAGCGGCAGCGAGCAGCTGCACGTCGCCGCGCATGCCCAGCGCCCACCAGAACAGCACGACGAACCAGACGCTGGCCAGGTAGATCGCGCCCCATCCCACGACGAGCTGCCGGTGCTCGTCCGCTGTGCGGACGATCGCGAAGGGCTTGATGACCGCGAGTTCTCCGCGTGTGAGGATCGTTCGTGCCGTCGCTCGGTCTTTCGCATCCAGAAGCGCGCCAACATTTGGCAGCAGCCTATCTCGCCGTGGCCCCAGCACGGAGGCGGAATCACGTCGCGAGAGGAGGAACTGAGAGAGCTGTGTCGCAGCAGCGCGGCGCCGGTCTGCATCGGGGATTGCCGTCGCGAGCAGCGGCAGGAGATCGTCCGCCTTCGTGACCGCGTTCAGGTTGACCGGCCGTGACCCGCCCCCTGCATGTGATGCGAATTCGTCAGCGGCTTCTCGTCCACTGAGTGACAACGCGATCGCGAAAACAGCGACGAGGGATGTCGCCGCGAGGACGACGTGGCGTGCGTCCAGGTGTCGCGCGCCGATGGCGACCGTGCGCCGGTCGCGCTCGAGCGCCGTGACGTGCGTCACGCCCACGGATGGACGACCTCGAGCACGGCGCCGATCGACTCGTTACCAGACGAGGTTGGGGATGGAGATTCGACGGGGGCAGGTTCGGGAGCCTCGAGCTGCGGTGGATTGAGCTCGTCGAGGCGATGTTGCGTCTCGTCGTGTTGACGCTGCGTGCCGCGGATGTTCTCGGTGAGCTTGGGCTGCGTATTGGATTGGACATACAGCTCCAGTGCCCGCTGATACGCTTCCACCGCCTTCGTCAGGTAATCGCTCTCCTGCGGCATGCCTTCGAGCTTGCGGGCTATGCGGACGAAGTTGGTGCCACGCGCCCGATAGCCGTCGGCGAGCAGGCTCGTCTCGCGTTCCGTCAGCATGTAACCGCGCTGCTGCGCCTGCTCCAGTGCGTTGGCACCACGATCCACATCGTCGAGACCAAAGATGAAGACGCGCGCCAGGCCAAGGAATGGATCCGGCCAGTCCGAACGTAGCTCCGCCGCTTCGCGGAAGAGTGCCACCGATTCACCCAATTCGCGTTGCGCCTCAGCGTCTTCGTTCCGCTGCTTGGCCGCTTCACCATCGATGCGGTGCAGATGACCCTCGCAGTAGCGCAGCGCGGCGACCAGGCGGTTATTGCCCGGCGCGACGGTGACCGCCCGGCGCAGCGCGTTGCGCGCGGAGGTCCATTGCGCTTCGCGTACGTTCGGCAGTCCCATGCGGTAATTCCCGATGATGCCGTCGGCCAACGTCATCGTCCGCTGGATCAGCGCGTGTTCGAGTTCGGCCGTGCCGAATTCAAGACCGCTGCGCGCATCGAGCTGTGCCCGCGCCTTCCACAGGTCCCCCAATTCATCGAGTCCTCGCGTCGAGACCTCGCCGGCGACTCTGTTCGCCTCGTTCATCACCGAGAACTCGGTGGAGAACATGTTGTAGATGATGATCGCGACGATCGCGAGGGCGGCGCGAAAGAGGTATCGCCTCCTGCGGCTGCGAGGGGGTGGCGGCGCAGGAATCGCGGCCTCGACCTTCGATGGGGATGCCGGTGGACGAAGCGCCGGCGGACGCAGTGCCGCGGTTGGCAACGGTGGTGGCACCACCGGCCGTGTGCGACGTGTTGCTTCATCCGTGGGTGATTCGTCGTGCGGTGTCGTGCGTCGGGTCGCCTCTTCCACCTGCGCACGTGCCGGCCAACCGTGGACTTCGGCCAGCGTTCGTTGTCCGCTCGTAAATCGCTCCAGGTCTTCGCGAATGGCCAGGGCGTTCCCATAGCGAACATCCGGTGTGGGACCCAGCAGGCGCGCGACGATCGCCGCGAGGCCGTCGGGACAGTGGCCGGTCAGCGCAGGCGCGGGCTGTCGCGATCGGATGATCCGTTCGAGGCGCTGTGTGTCCGGCGCATCGAAAGGGCGAGTGCCGCGAATCATCTCGTAGAGCATCACGCCGACGGCCCACAGGTCGGCGAACTCGTTCACCTCGCCGCCTTCGTCGAGTCTCTCGGGAGACAGATAGGGTCTGGTACCGAAGTCGTTTCGCGTGACTTTGCGACTGAGTGACAACGCCTTGGCGATGCCGAAGTCCAGGACCTTGACGGCGCCGCTCGACGTGATCCGGACGTTCTGGGGTTTGAGATCGCCATGCACGACGGAGCGCCGCGGCTGGCCGTCGATTACCGCCGCAAAATTGTGCGCAGCCTCGAGGAACGTACACAACTCCACCGCGATAGCGACAGCGCGACCGACGGGGAGGGCGCCGCGTGAAATCAGGTCGGACAGGTTTTCGCCGTCGAGATACTCCATCGCGACGACGAAGTAGCCGGACTCATTCGGCAGATGCTCGTAGACGAGAGGAACGTGCGTGCTGATCTGACTGAACTGCCGCTGTAATTCGGCGCCCAGTTGCTCGGCTTCGAGAATGTCGCGTGCTTCGCCGGCGAGGCCAACCGGAACCAGCTTGAGCGCCACGTTCCGGCTGGTTCGCGTGTCGGTCGCCAGGACGACCAGCGCCATTCCGCCGCGGCCGATCTCGTGAATAACCTCGTACGGTCCAAGCCGATGGAAGACGGTATTCATGGCCGCCCCGTCCTGCCTGCCACGAACCAGTTGTCCTGCTCCAACCTGAGCCGGCTTTCGGCGTCGAGGCCCGTGAACACGTCGGGACGCATGCCAACAAACACGTTCTGCTGGAGGAACGGCACCGCACCCTGTTCTACGGTGAACGCAGCGGGCGTGTTCTGTGAGACGCCGTTCCGGTTGAAGACGTTATGAGTGATGCGGGGGCGGGCACCTGCCTGAATCGCGAGCGCAACGCCCGGATTGTCACGGATATCGCTGCCCATCAGCTCCGCGGAGGATTCGCGCGCGAATGACACCGCGGCCGTCGCGGCGCCCGATACTTCGACGTTGATGATTGCCAGGCCTGAGCCCTCGATAAAAACACCGACACCGAGCGGCGTCTGCGAATCGCCGACGATGCGAAATCCAACGAGCGATCCGCTGGCCGATCCGGTGGCGACCACGGCCGGATTGGGCTTGGCGTCGGACGTCGCTGCCGGCAGTCGAATCGTCGCGCCCCGTGGCGTGCGGCTGATCAGATGGACGTTTCGCGTCAACGTGATTCGCTCGCGGTATTCGCCAGGCTCGACGAAGATCTCACCGCCCGGTTGCGCGCGCTCGAGTGCAGCGGCGATCGATTCGCCAGGGCTGACGATTTGCGTTTGCAGTTTGAGCGCGACCACTGCCGGAGGCCAATCCAGTGGCGGCAGGTAGCCCGCTCGATAGGCGATGAACCCGGCGAGGAGCAGCAACACGCCGACGATTGTGGCGATCGTCAAACCGCGTCGTCGCTGTGAAGTGTTCGGGATCGACACGGCGGTCGATCGGATCGTCTTCTCAACGTAGACGGCGGTGATGTTGTCGTTGCCACCCGCCGCGTTTGCGGCATCGATCAGGCCGTGGACGATGGCCTGCGGATCCCCAGTGTGATCCCCGACCACACGAAGAATCGCAGCGGATTCGACGAGATCGCTCAGCCCATCACTGCACAGCAGCAGCGCGTCGCCGGGATCGAAACGGACTTCATGCAGATCGACGAACTCGGGATCGTCAGGTCCGTGTGGTTCTGAACCAACATCGCGAAAGACCTCGTTTCGACGAGGATGCCGCATCGCATGCTGCTCGGAAATCTCTCGTGCGTCCTCGCGCTCACCAACAGGTGAATGGTCACGCGTGACCTTTTCGATGCGACCATCGTGGAGCTTGTAGAGGCGCGTGTCGCCGACGTGGCCGATCGTGGCCGTCCCATTCTGGACGAGAGCCACTGTGAGCACGCATGCCATTCCCTCCCACTCGGGACGAGTGGAGGCGAGGCGATGGATTTCGTTGTTGGCAACGGTGATCGCTTCGCGAACCCGCTCGCCGACGGGGCCGGTCT
>DATCXH010000210.1:0-5663 GCA_036565925.1 Vicinamibacterales bacterium | reverse complement strand
ACCACTCAGTGTCGAGTGCCCGTGTGAAGGACTACCTGATTCACCCCTATCGCCTGGCCTTTGCTCAAGGCGGCCTCTACCTGCTCGCCTACGTGCCCGACTACAAGGACGTACGCACGTTCGCCGTGGATCGCATTGCGTCCGCGTCGCTCGAGAAGCAGACGTTCACGCCACCGAAGCAGCCGGTCGGCGAAGACGTATTCGCCAATTCACTTGGCGTAAACACCGGACCCGCCGAGCGCGTAGAGATTGAATTCGATGCGCGTGTGGCGCCGTACGTTCGCGCCCGCGTCTGGCACGCGTCGCAGCAGATCAGCGACGACGAGGAAGGTGGTCTCCGCTTGACGATGAATGTCTGTCACGATTGGGCACTGCGTAGCTGGGTCCTCGGCTGGGGCGCATTCGCTCGCGTCATCTCGCCGCCGGCGCTGGCCGCCGAGATCAAGACCGACCTGCAGGCGGCTGCCGCCAAATACGGCCGCTCGTCGCGCAATGATCCTTCGACGGCTCTCAGAGCGGGTGGCGCACGCCCATGAATCGTCCAGGCCGCATCGCCATCGCGCTCATCCTCCTCCTGCTCCTCCTCGTCGCGCCGTCTCTGCTTCGGTTCTACACCGACTGGCTCTGGTTCGGCGAGGTCGGCTACCAGCACGTCTTCGGCACGATCCTGCGGACGCAGGGAGCGATCTTTACCGCGACCTTCGTGCTCGCGATCGCCTGGTTCGTGCTCAATCTGCGCGTGGCGCTGTCCTCGATTGGTGATCTACGGCCGGTCTTCACGACGCGCGAAGGCCTCGAAGTGACCTTGCCGAGCGGCCGGCAGCTGCGCAGTCTCGCCACGAGTGTGGCCGCGTTGCTCGCGGTCATTCTCGGTTTATACGCGGCGGGTCGCTGGGAGACGTGGCTCACGTGGCGATTCGGCGTTCCATTCGGCGTCGCCGATCCCATTCTGAATCGAGACGTCGGGTACTACGTCTACTCGTTGCCCTTTCTGCAGCTCGTGCGCGGCATGGGCCAGGCCTTCGTCGTGCTCGCGGCGCTCGCATCGGGGGCCTTGTATCTGGTATCCGGCAGCCTCAGTTCAGGCTTGCCCGGCCGTATGTCGATGACGCCTGGCGCGCGACGTCATCTCGCGCTGCTCGTCGCGGCGTTCTTGTTGCTGATGGCGTGGGGCGCATGGCTGCAGCGAGCCGAGCATCTCGTCGAGACGTCCGGATTGATCCATGGCGCCAGCTACGCTGACGTCTACGGCCGCATGCCGGCTGCGCTCCTCCTGGTCGTCGCCGGCATCGTGGGTGCTGCGCTCGCCGTAGTGCAGGCGTTCGGCAGGAGAAACTGGCCGATCCCGGCGGCGATTGCGCTGTACGCGATCGTGTCGATCGGCGGCGAGGGCTACAGCAGCATGGTGCAGCGCTTCTCCGTCACACCGAACGAGCAGGTGCGCGAGACGCCGTTCATCCAGCACAACATCGCGGCGACGCGACGCGCGTTCGCGCTCGACACCGTCGACGAGCGCGCCGTGTCGGGCGACGCGCGGCTGACGCCCGATGATATCGAGCGCAATGCCGCGACGCTCAAGAACGTCAGACTCTGGGATCACGGACCCCTGCTCGAGACGTTTGGCCAGATCCAGGAGATCCGGACCTACTACGACTTCGCGTCGGTGGACAACGACCGCTATCACATCGACGGCGCGCTACGTCAGGTGATGCTCTCGGCGCGCGAGCTCAACTCGGCAAGCCTGCCCGCACGCACCTGGGTCAACGAGCGGCTGACGTTCACGCACGGCTATGGCCTGACGCTGGGCCCGGTCAACGAGGTCACGAGTGAAGGACTGCCGGTGCTGTTCGTACGCAATCTCCCACCGGAGACGATTCCCGATCTGAAGATCGACGAGCCAAGCATCTATTTCGGCGAGCTCACCAACGAGTACGTCATCGTCCGCACGCGCACGCCGGAGTTCCATTACCCGCGCGGCGACGAGAACGAGACGACGCGCTATTCCGGCAAGGGGGGCGTGCCACTCAGCTCGTTGTGGCGAAAGTTGCTCTTCGCGCTGCGCTTCGGCTCGTATCAGATCATCCTCAGCGACGACATCACGACTGAAAGCCGCATCGTCTTCAATCGTCAGATTCGCGAGCGCGTCGAGCGCATCGCGCCGTTCCTCTCCTTCGATCGCGATCCGTACCTCGTACTCGCCGAGGGCCGCCTCTACTGGCTCATCGATGCCTACACAACGAGCAATCGCTACCCGTACTCGACGCCGGCCGGACGCATCAACTACATCCGCAACTCTGTGAAGTTCGTCGTCGACGCCTACGAAGGGACGACGACGGCATACCTCTCCGACGCCAAAGATCCGATTGCGGCCACCTTCGCACGCATCTTCCCCAACACGTTCAAGCCGCTCTCGGAGATGCCGGCGTCGCTTCGCGAGCACGTACGCTATCCCGAAGACATCTTCGCAATTCAGGCGCAGGTCTACGCGACGTATCACATGACCCAGCCGGCCGTGTACTACAACCGCGAGGATCAGTGGGAGATCCCGACGGTGGACGATGGCAACGACCGGAATGCGATGCAGCCGTATTACACAATCATGCGGCTGCCCGGTGAGAAGGACGCGGAGTTCATCCAGATGCTGCCGTTCACGCCACGACGGCGCGACAACCTGGCCGCGTGGCTCGTCGCGCGCAGTGACGGCGAGCACTACGGACGACTGGGCGTCTTCGAGTTCCCGAAACAGAAGCTGGTGTTCGGTCCTCGGCAGGTCGTCGCGCGCATCGCGCAGGATCAGGTGATCTCACCGCAGATCACGCTGTGGAATCAGCAGGGCTCGCAGGTGATCTGGGGCACGCTGATGGTGATCCCGATCGAGGAGTCGCTCATTTACGTGAGACCGCTCTACCTGCGGGCGCAGGGCGGACGCATTCCGGAGTTGACGCGAGTCATCGTCGCTTATGAGAACCGGATCGTGATGGAGGAGACACTCGAAGAGGGTCTCGCGCGACTCTTCTCCACCGCCCCGGGACAACGGCCGCCCGCCCAGCAAGACACGCGCACGCCTGCTCCAACGACGCAGCAACCAGCGCAGGCATCGGCCGACGCCGAGTCGGGTCTACAGGATCTCGCTACCGAAGCGCAGCGGCACTACGAGCGTGCCGTCCAGGCGCAACGGTCGGGCGACTGGGCCACCTACGGCGAGGAGCTCCGCCAACTCGGTCAGGTTCTGGAGCGAATGCGGACCCGCTAGGCACCTGAGTACGGCCTCTCCATAGTAGGGGCCACCTATTGGTGACCCATGTGAAATGCGCTTCAAACTCACGCTCGAATATGCCGGCACTCGCTACAGCGGCTGGCAGATCCAGAAGAACGCGAAGACGGTGCAAGGCGAGATCGAGCGGGCGATCACGGCAGCTACTGGTGAACGTGACTTCGAACTATACGGATCGAGTCGCACCGATGCCGGCGTCCATGCGCTCGCGCAAGTCGCACATCTCGACATACACATCACGATTCCGCCCGAGACGTTGCGCCGCCGGATCAACGACGAGCTCCCCACGGACATCAACATCCTCGACGTCGAGAAGGTCCGTCACAAGTTTCACGCCCGCCACGACGCCATAGGACGGACCTATATCTACCAGGTCTCGCGACGACGCACCGCGTTTGCCAAGCCGTATGTCTGGTGGGTGAAAGAAGAACTCGATCTCACGCGTATGCAAACCGCGGCAGCGCGCTTCGTCGGGTTTCACGATTTCAAGTCATTCTCGGATGCCGATCCTCGTGAGGGATCGACCGAGGTCATGCTCGAGGCGCTCGACGTTCGCGAAGATGGTGACTTGATTGTCCTCCGGGTGGACGGGTCGCACTTCATTTGGAAGCTGGTTCGACGTCTGGTGGGTGTGATCGTCGAGGTCGGTCGCGGCGGCCTGAGCGTGGACGAGGCTGCCGGCCTGCTGTCGTCGGATTCGGGAGTGCCGGCGCGGTTGACCGCGCCGGCTTCTGGACTTTTTCTCGCGTCGGTTCGCTACAAAGGCGACCGGCCCGATCAGGGACGATTGCTTCTCGGCGGCGTCACACCCTTCAGCCGCAGATAGACGGCGAGCTGGCCGTAGATGTCCTGGGCATGGCCGATGGAGAAGTAGGCCACGCGTATGCGGCTGGCCGTCGGGCCCATGAATGGCATCGAGGTCACGCGCTCAACGAGCTGCTGGTCGTTGAACTCCTTCAGCACCGCGGCGCCGTACGCGTCCCACTGTTTCATGGCCGCCATCACATCCGCCTTCGACGACGCCTTCGCGTTGACCATCGGCACCGGCGTCTTGCCACCGAGTGTGCTCAACAGCTTCAAGTCGATATTGACGACGTGCATCAGACGTTCGGCGAAGCTCTCCTGCGCCGGAGTGGGCTTGAAACCGTAGTCGCCTTCAGGCATCGCATTCGCGATCCCGATTAAGCCGTTGGTGTTCCCCGCCCAGTCAGCCTGCAGGTCGCACGCGACCGTCATACAGGCAGGACCTCGCTGCGCCGTCGCGCTGCTCGCGGTCAGCAGCACGCCTAGTACTCCGAGACTCACAACGAACCGTTTCATGAGTGCCTCCTCAATTTCGTCGTGTCCGGTTCCCGCCGGACGGACTACTGCAATGTCTCCTGGAGCAGCCGTACGAGACGTTCCCAATGCCGCTCCGATGCGTCTTTGTCGTACACGAGATGGCCATTCACAGCAAACCCATGCTTGGCGTTCTCATATGTCTCGATAGCGTAATTCACGCCGGCCGTATCCAGAGCGGTCTGTAAGCGCTGACGTTGCTCGTCTGGGAACGTCGGATCGATACCCGCGGCGCCGACATAGATGCGCGCCCGCATCTTCGATGCGAGTAAGTGCGGGCTATCGGGCCTCTCGGTGGCCAGCGCGCCGCCGTGAAATGAGGCCGCGACAGCAATGCGATCGGGAAACGTGCCGGCGGCGGCCAAAGCATACCCACCACCCATGCAATAGCCGAGCGTCCCCATCGGCCACCGCTTCACCGTTGGCAGGGTATCGAGATGCGCCACAACCGCGGCCGTGTCGCGCATCACCATCGGACCGTTTATTGACGCCACCATGCCTTTGAATCGCGCGCGTTCCGGGCCCTCGACAGCGACCTGCTTCGGGTCGAACGGCTCAAACGGCGTGCGATGGTAGAGGTTGGGCAACGCGACGACATAGCCATGCGAGGCGAGCCGCTCGGCCATGTCGCCAAGCGCCGGACGAATCCCGAAGGCGTCCATGTACATCACGACAGCCGGCGCGGCTGCGTTGTCTCGTGGGTGAAAGATGTAGGCGTCGAGCGTACCTTCGTCGGTCTGGAGATCGACTCGGTTGTGATTCACCAGGGAATCTTAACGAAGGAAGCAGGAATCAGGAACCAGGAACCAGGATTCAGAAGGGGTCACCGATTCCTGATTCCTCGATTCAGGAAGAAAGCGTGTAGTACGACTCCAATCGGAGTCGGGCGAGCAGCGTGTGCAGGTGGTCCGGACCAAGCGGTGCGTTCATCACCACCGCGCGGATCGACGGCTTGAACGTGCGTACCGAACTCAGGGTATTGGCCGCGGAGCGTTGATCACCGCGCGCGTCGATGAGTACGACATCGATATAGGCGGATCGGCATTGCCGC
>DATCXH010000158.1:0-2648 GCA_036565925.1 Vicinamibacterales bacterium | reverse complement strand
GTTGGTCGCTTCCCATCACCTTCGGCGCCCGCGTGAGGTTCTGATCATGTTGGTCCGCCTAAAGGCGGACATTACACCGATCGCGGTCCGCCTGAAGGCGGACACGACACCCGTTACGCCACGTCCCGGACCAGCAGCTGTCGCATGCCGTGAGCCGGACGCGGCGCCATAGTTGGGCCGGCTACACGCATGTGTTGCCTGTGGATGGCACGTTAGATGCCAATCGATCCTGCAGCATCGTGGACGTGGAGGACACCACGTGACTTGGGGTCGCTGGTACGAAATCAAGAGCTATCTTCGCTCCGCGGTCTGGACGGCGCCGGTCATCGCGCTCGCTCTGCAGCAAGCGACATTCCGAATTGCATCGGCACACCAGCTCGATTTCGGGCCGATTCCGGGCTTCGTCTATAGCCGGGAAGGTGCCATCGCCGTGGCGGATTACGTCATCACGTCGGCAACGGCCTTCATCGTCTTTACGTTCGGCTCGATGATTGTCGCCATTCAGGTCGCCAGTGGTCATTCGAGCCCTCGCATCATTGCCACGATGCTGCTTCGCGACAAGGGGATTCGCCTGTCCGTCGGCGTGTTCACCTATGCGTTGCTCCTCGCCGTGGCCGTCAAGGCCCGCATCGACACCATTCCGCAATCCCTGATCAGCATCACGGGAGTGCTGGCGTTGATCAGCGTGGCCGTCTTCCTGTTTCTGATCGACCATGCCGCGAAACTGCTGCGGCCCGTCACCATCGTCACGCGAATTGCCGAGGACGGACTCACGGTCATCGACGATGTCTATCCGGAACCCATTGCAGCGGCACTGGCAGGCATGCCGGTCGTCGACGCGGTGCACCCGGCCGCGTCGCGCGAAGAACTGGCCCCGCCGGAACGCACGATCGTCCATGGCGGAAGGTCCGCGGTGGTTCTCGCGGTCAATCTGAAAGCATTGGCGGCCGAAGCGAGACGGGCCGACACCGTCATCGAATTGGTCCCGCACATCGGCGACTTCGTCGCAACTGGAGATCCTCTGTTCCGACAGCACGGCGGACGCGTCGCCATCGACGACCGGGTCTTGCAAGGCTACGTTGCCTTCGGTCGTGAACGTACGCTGGAGCAGGACTCGACGTTCGCGTTTCGCGTGATCGTCGACATCGCAATCAAAGCGCTGTCCGCGGCGATCAACGATCCAACAACGGCAGTGATCGCCATCGACACCCTTCAACCGTTGCTGCGTCGGGTGGGCCTGCGCGATCTCCGAATGGATTCGGTGCGCGATCGCGATGGCCGGCGCCGTGTGCTGTTCCGGACACCGAACTGGAACGACTTCGTCGAGCTGGCCTTCAGCGAGATCCGTCTCTTGGGCGCACGCGATCTCCAGGTGGCGCGGCGCCTGCGCGCCATGATCGACAGCCTGATGCAGGTCTTGCCGGAATCACGTTTGCCGGCATTGCGCCGGGAATGGCAGCTGCTCGATCGCGCCGTGAAACGGTCGTTTCCGTTTCCGGAAGATCTGGCGCTTGCCCGCACTCCGGATCCACAGGGCATCGGAGGGGCCTGCGAGCACGACGCTCAGTCACCGCGTTCCCGCCGAGAACACCTCAGCGCCGTGGACAAGCCCGGGTCGTCGAGGTAATCCAATGCCGCGCCTACTTCTTCGTGCGCGTGGGGTACTTCGCAAACATCTCCGTCACCACCTCATCGATGGTGGCCTTCACCTTGTCCGGTGCGAGGTCGATCGGCTTGTCCACGCGGGCGCGATAGACTTCCTTACCGCTCCCCGACTCGCGCAATAAGACGACGAGTGTGCCGACCGCGTACGTCGGCAGATTCGTTGCCGGCGCGTCGGCATGCGTGTCCGTGTCGGTTCGGCGCTGCGCGCCATAGCGAAGCTGGAGATCGGAGGGACCCGATGTGCGTTTCTCCAGACCAAGCCCTTTCAGCTGGCGATCGACGGCGTCGACGATCTGCTGGTGTACGGCCTTGTCCATCGCCGGATAGCCTGCGGCGTCCCATGCGTAACTTTTGAATGCGGCGAAGTCGGCCTTGCGATCGGCTGTCACCGTGACGCCGTATTTCTGCTTCTGCGCAGCGACCGCCACCACCGCGAGCGCCACGCCCAGACACACGATCAATAGGTGTTTCATGGCCCATGTAAACGCAAGTGCGATACCAGCGTGTGGCGAGATGCGCCCCCACACAGGCGACGTTGCAGTGGCCCGACATCCACCGTCGCGCTCGCGGGCTCCGGCGGACACGCACGGAGCGGTGGAGACGCCCACGGCATACCGGAGTCCAGCAGTCCAGGTTCGCGAGCGAGACTCGCAATCCGTGTGAAGTCCCGCGTTCTTGCACCTCGGCACTGAACGTGCTCACGCGCTGGTCGCAGTGGATCAACGCGCACACTCAGGGTCACGACTTCGGCACCGTTTCCTCGTGGGTGTCGCGGTGTGCCTCTGGATCGGCATCACCGCGACGCGCCTGGTGAACGCCGGCCCGCCACGTCCACAGCAGCCGGCGGCAACGGCGGCACAGGGCGCTCAACCTCCTGCCCCGCTGCCGCCGGGGTACGCCGGTGCCGATACCTGCGCGATCTGCCACGCCGACTACGCGACGAATCTCGAACGCACACGGCACGGTCAGGCCGCGCATCCACG
>DATCXH010000262.1:0-3346 GCA_036565925.1 Vicinamibacterales bacterium | reverse complement strand
GGCACCGCCGGTGGAGGAGCGGTCACTGGCGGCGCAATCGGCGGACGTGGTGGTTCAAAAGAGACCGGTAGCGGCGGTTCAACCGGGGCGGTCACGTTCAATGACATCAACGCGAGTCCCGGAAAGTATTGCCCGAGGATCGCTTCGAGCGATTCGCCGCGTCGCGCGCGACGGCCGGCGCCGATGACGCACATGCCAACGCCGTGACCGTAGCCAACGCCCGTGAACCGTACGCTGTTGCCGGTGCGTGTGAGTGAAAACGCAGTGCTCCGCAGTTGCCTCGGGCCAATCGCCATCCGGAATGGACCGCCATCAATCGCATCAGGCCGCAAGCCTCGCACGTGCAATCGCGCGACTCGGCCCGAACCGGTTCGCTCGTCGATCTCGATGTCGCGCAAGCGGTCGCCGCCGAAGCCCGCCTTCATGAGTGCTTGTCGAATCTCGTCGAGTGTGAGCGTCAACACCCACGGCACTTCATCCTCGTGCACATCGTCGCGGACCGAGCGCAAGTACGGAAATCTCGTGCCCCCGGGCCACACGTCAGCGGCGCTTTCCGATCGTCCACCGCACGACGCCGAGTAGAAGATCTCGACCGGCCTCCCACCAAGCGTCAGCACACGACCGGCTGTCGCCAACGCTGCCCGTCGCGAGTAGTCATTGGCGGTGCGCATCACCTGACAATGCGTGGTGTCGCACAAGTCGAATCCCTCGCGACGATGACGTCCCGCGTTCACGATGGCGTAGGTGCGAATGGCGACGGCGAGCGCCTGCTGCGCGGCATCGGCGGCACCAGGTTCGGCTTCACCGGCCAGCACGCGGGCGACATACAGTTCGAGCGGGATCGTGGCCACGCCGCCGCCGCTCGAGAGCAAGCCAATGTCTACGGTGCGGCCTTCGCTCGCCTTCTCGAGCACCGCATCGCTGACCTCGGTCTGCGCCGGCGGTGCCGTCGTCTGCGGCGCAGGTGACTGCGAAGCGGGCGTCCGCGCTCCAATCAGTGCTGCGGCGAGCATCACCGCAGCGACGTAGCCCGCCGCGCCGAAACCTGTGGCGGGGGATCGCATCAGAGCTTGCGCTTGCACCCTGGCCGGCATTTGCACTGAATAATCTGTTCGCCGTCCGTGTGGTAGTCGTAAGTGAGCTCTTCACCGGGTTCGATGTTGCGGCCGGCGCGGATCCAGATCTCGCGGCCGACGATGTGGCTATAGCAATTGGGGCGGCACGCGTGGTTGATGAACCGCGCGACGTTGCCACCTGACATCGCGTCGCGGACCCACCGCGAATTCACCGTGAAACACCAGATCTCCCCGCGCTTGAGATACTTCGTCTCGCGTTTGAGGCTCTCTTTGTGATCGATAAGTTCGCCGTCATAGGTGATGATGCGGCGGTTCTTGTTGATCGGCTCGAGGGCAAACACGCCCCAGCCGTGTAATGGCGATCGCCGTCGGACGATGCGCGGAAGCTCGCGGGCACGTGACATGAGCAGACAGGATAACAAACAAGTGATCGGTGATTTCGTGTACGGCCACCTCGTGAGTCGCAGATAATGGGAACCACATGAGCGGAACCGCCGTAGGCGCCCGCGAGCTGGTCCAGGCCTGGGGCCGGATCCTCACGGGCTATCGTCCCAACCTCTCGATCGAAATCACCAAAGAGTGTCCGCTGCGATGTCCGGGCTGCTACGCCTATGGCGATGAGCATCTCGGAGGCAACGTGACGCTGCGCGGACTTTCCGATTACAAGGGCAGCGAGCTGGTGACGCGGTTCATGGCGCTCATCGATGAGCACCGGCCGCTGCACGTGTCGATCGTCGGCGGAGAGCCACTCGTACGCTTTCGCGAGTTGAATGAGATCCTGCCGCAGTTGGCCGAACGTGGCGTGCATGCGCAGCTCGTCACGAGCGCTGTGCGGCCGATTCCGAGCGAATGGATCGCCCTGCCGCGACTGCAGGTGGTCGTCTCGATCGACGGCCTTCAACCCGAACACGACGAGCGGCGTAAACCGGCGACCTACGAGCGCATCCTGAAACACATCGAGGGCCACCAGATCACGGTGCACTGTACGGTCACGCGGCAACAGGCGCGACGGGACGGATATATCGAGGAGTTCCTCAATTTCTGGCAGGCCAACGCGCACACGCGATTGATCTGGATCAGCCTCTACACGCCGCAAGTCGGCGAGCTCTCGATGGAACGGCTCACGCCATCCGACCGTGCCAAGGTGATCGCCGATCTGCGACGGCTGCGTCCCCATTACTCGAAGCTGCAGATGCTCGACGGCATCCTGAACGTGTACGCCACGCCGCCGCAGTCGCCCGAGGAATGCATCTTCGCGCAGACGACGGAGTGCTTTTCATCGGATCTCGAACGTCGCATCGCGCCCTGCCAGTTCGGTGGAAAGCCGGACTGCGAGAACTGCGGCTGCATCGCGTCTGCGGGTCTCGAAGCGATCGGCCGTCATCGACTGCGCGGCGGGCTTCCGGTCGGGAAAATCTTTTACGCCTCGCTCGCGGTCGGCCGCACGGTACAGCGCGTCAGGCGAGTCGTATCTCCCGCCTAGACCCATTAGGCTACTGACCCAGCCCCCCCTGCCCTCGGCTGTAAGTACGGCGCTCGTTTCCAACTTCTGCCTGACGAGCGCCCAATCTCCATCGGCACATCGTCGCAAACCGTTCTCTCAGCGCCGTTTCGTCCCGGGCATATCGGTTGCACAGCTCACCTCGCATGCGACGACGCCTTCTCGTGGCGGTGTGCTCAGTTTCGCTGGCCGCGTTCACCGCGCCGCTGCTCGCGCAGCAGCAAGCCAAGGCTCCTAGCGCCGACGAGCCGGGGAGCTCCCAGGAACGACGTGAGGTGACGACCGACGCTCAAGACGATGGACGGCTGAAGGGCATCCCGAAATGGCTCCGAGCCTTCGCGTCTCCGGACAAGAAGGAAGGCGTTTCGGTCAATGCCGGAATCATCGTCGCCGGATCGAGCTTGTCTGCGGGGGCCGGTTACCGCCGCTTGAATCTGTTCAAGAACCTCGATTCCGAAGTCGAAGGGAATCTGTCGGTGCGCGGCTATCAGGATTATCGCGTTGCGATCGGATTTCTCGAGGCGCGCCAGTCTACGCTCGAATTCGATGTCGCCGATCGCAAGGTGGCATCGCTCTTCAACACGACGGCTCGCAAGTCGCCAGGCTCGGCGCTGTATCTCGATCTGCGGTATCGCGATTATCGGCGGCACACCTATTACGGGACCGGCATCGACTCGCTCGAAGAGAATCGTGCTGACTACGCGCTGCATGGGCTGTCCGTTGAGGGTGTGTGGCAGTGGCAGCTCACACCAGCGTGGGGCGTGAGCGC
>DATCXH010001126.1:0-6578 GCA_036565925.1 Vicinamibacterales bacterium | reverse complement strand
GCGATGGTGAGAATCGGCGCCGCATCGGGATCCTGCTTCTCGATGGTCGGTTGCAGGATGGTGCGAGGCAGCTGCGGCAGGATGCGGTTGATGCGGTCGCGGACTTCCTGTGCGGCGACATCCGCATTCTTCTCGAGCCTGAAGGTCACAATGACCTGCGAGATGCCTTCAGCGGAATTGGAGTTGAGCTGATCGATCCCGCTGATCGTGTTGACCGCTTCCTCGACCTTGTCGGTGACCTCGCTCTCGACTTGCTCCGGCGCAGCGCCGGGTAGGCGTGTCGTGACCGTAACCGTGGGGAAGTCCACCTGCGGCAGACGATCGATGCCGAGCTGGAAAAAGGCAAAGACGCCGACGACGACGAACGAGAGGATCAGGACCGATGCGAAGACCGGCCGACGGACACAGAGTTCAGCAAGCCACTGCATGGACTACCTCATGAATGCACAATGCAAAATGCACAATGCTCAACGCACTGACATTGGGCTTCGGCATTGAGCATTGGGCATTGAGCATGGCTATTTCGCGGCGACGCGAACGCCGTCGGCCAACTGCGTAACGTTACTGGTCGCGACCTTTTCGCCAGCCTTCAAACCACTGGTGATCTCGGTGAGATCGCCGACCTGTTGACCGACTGTGACGATCCGTTCTTCGACTGTGTCGCCGGTGACCACAAATACTCGCGATGTGCCTGCGACGGTGCGCACTGCGGTCGCGGGCGTCAGGACCGCCGGGCTCTGGTTCGCCTGCTCGATTGAAGCCGTCGCGAACGAGCCTGGCTTCAGCACTCCAGAATCGTTGGGCACGACAGCCTCGACGACGAGGGTTCGAGAGTTGGCTTCGAGCGCCGGTGACACGTAGCGCACTTGACCGGTGAACTTCTGACCGGGCGCGGCATCGACCTCGAACGACACCGAGCGACCGACGGCGATTCCGGTGCTGTACTGCTCGGGCACGGTGAGTTGTACGCGCAGCGGATTGGTGCGCATCACCGAGGCCACCTTCGTGCCGCGCTGTACGTAATCGCCGACCGACACGAGCCGCTCGCCGACGACGCCGGCAAAGGGCGCTTTCACAACCGTGTCGGCCAGCGCCTTCTTCGCCAGGGCGACGCGGGCGCGGGCGGCGAGGAGCGCCTGATATTGCTGCATGGCACCGTTTCTCGCGATGTCGAACTGCCGCTTCGCGACTTCTGCCTGCGCGCTCTTCTGATCGAAGTCGGACTTCGATAACAGCTGCTTCTCGAACAACATCTTCGCGCGATCGAATTCTCCGGCCGCGAGCGTCAGTTGCGCACGGGCGTTGGCAACCTCAGGCACGCGATCGGTCTCGAACTCGGTGCTGTCGGCCTCTCCCGAAACGCCTTGGCGTCGCTCTTCAGTTCCGCCGAGCCCGAGTCGGCGTTCGAGTTGCGCGGCGTTGGCTTCCGCTTCCGCTGCCTGCGCCTGCGCTTCAGCGGGCGAGATGCGAATCAGATCGGCGCCCTCGGTGACGCGGGTGCCGGGCTCGACCGGCGTCCCGATGACGCGCCCCTGAATCTCGGCGGCCACTTCCGCTTCTTCTTCGGCGGCCAGCGTGCCGGTGACTTTCAGGAAGCGAGTGATCGGTTGCTCGGTGGCGGCAGCGACCGACACGGTGGTCGCGGCCGGAGCGGCGGCCTTTGCTGACGACTCGCCCTTCGCGGAACCGCACGCCACGGATGTGAGACCGACGGCAAGCGCGAGTACGGCGACCGTGCGAGCGATCGTCCCCGTCTTCATTCCGGCTTCGCTACGCAAGCCCTGCGCACGCCGCGTGTGTGTGGGTGCCCCGGCGCGAATGCCACTCAGCGTCGTTTCGATCGCATCGCGGACGAGTGCGTCCGCATCGACATCGGGCTGCATGCGATTCGACACACGCAAGGCGGCGATGCCGATCACGGGAGCGAACAGCAATCGCAGCGCGACCTCTGGATCGGTCGTCGACGGGAAGATGCCGCATTCGACGCAACGCTCGACCTGCGCCAGCGCGCGACTGCGCATCTCGGAGATGAACGAAAAGCGCTCGTACTCCTTGCTCACGCGCGGGACGCGGCGGTCGAGAAACACCAACGCGAAATACTGCGGATGGTCCTTGCTGAATTCGTACAGACGCCACGCGACGGCGCGCACGTCATCGAGTGGATCGTCGCTCGGCGAGGCGGCGAACTGACGCTCGCCTATCGCGCGAAAGCCTTCCTCGGCGAGCGCAAAAAAGATCTCGTCCTTCGACGGAAAGTAGCTGTAGATCGCGCCCGGACTGTATTCGACCTTCGCGGCGATGTTGCGGATGGAGACCTGGGCGTAACCGTCGGCGATGAAAAGTTCGAGGGCGGCATCAAGGATGGCGCGCCGCGTGGTTTCACGGGCGTGCTGTTGGCGTTCTTCTCGGCGCATGGACCCTGCAGTCTGGGCCCGTTACGCCGCACTCTCGCGAAGGCGGACAAGCCCTACGGTGAATTGAACAGCGTTCAATAGTTTAAACGACGTTCAGAACACCGCACAACAACAGCGCACACGCCTAGCGCTTTTTCTTGTCGTCGTCCTTGTTTACACCGAACACGCGCGACCAGAACCCGCGTTTCTTCTGCTCCGGCTTGGCTTCGACCTTCGGAGGCGGTGGGGCCTCGCTGACGGCAGACTGCTGGGGCGGCGCCGGAGCCGGGGCATGCGCCGCACTCGGGGCTGACTTCAGCCCGAAGAGCGCGGCCAGCGCGCGGAACGGCTTTGCGACCACCGGATTGTGAATGGGGCACGTCTCGGTCGGCTCGGTGCCTGCAACGAAGTTCTCGTAGTAGGCGAGCGACTTTTCATCGTCGTGACACGCGTCGGTCGCCAGCTTGCCGCTCAGACGGCAGATACGAGCCGTGGTCACATTGCGGGGACGGGTGAACCAATCGGCCTTGTCGCTGCGCGTGGCTTCTTTCATGAAGCGCGCCCACAACGGCACGGCGAGTTCAGCGGCATAGCCACGGCCGATGATCGTCCGCGGCTGGTCGTATCCGACCCACACGCCGGCAGTGAGGTGCGGCGTGTAGCCGATGAACCAGGCGTCGTGATAGTCGTTGGTCGTCCCGGTCTTGCCTGCGGCCGGCAACATGAATCCTTCGCGACGCGCCGGCCAGGCCGTGCCGGAGTTCACGACGTCAGCCAACATCTCCGACATCTGGAACGCAGTCGCCTCGGTGATCGCCCGCTGCTGCACCTGTTCGTTCAGATAGATGACTTCGCCATCTCGTGCCTCGACACGGCGCACGAGGACGGGCGTCGGCACAAGACCATCATTGGCAAATGTCGAGAACGCCGACGTCATCGAGAGCAGCGTGACCTCGCCCGATCCCAGCGCTAACGACGGTACGCTCGGCACCGAGCCGACGCCCATGCGCTCGGCGTACTGCACGGTGATCGGAATGCCGACCTGATCGAGCATCTGCACGGCGGCGCGATTGCTCGACGTCCGCAGCGCCATGCGCATCGTGATCGACGGGCTATCGAGGTGCTCGTCTTCGGGCACCCACGCGCCCTGCAAGGTCATGATCGGCGCGTCGAGGTTCTCGATCAGTGTCGCGGGTGAGAAGCCTTGCTCGAGCGCAGCCGCATAGACAAAGGGCTTGAAGGCGGAGCCCGGCTGGCGCTTCGCTTGCGTCGCGCGATTGAACGAGCTCTGTTCGAAATCGCGGCCGCCAACCATCGCCCGCACTTCGCCGGTGTGGGGGTCCATCGCGACGAGCGCGGCCTGCAGCGCGTCCGCGCCAGTCGTCGCCTTCGCGCCTTGCCGTTTCTCGATCTCGGCAAGCGCCCGCGTGACCTCGGCCTCAGCTGCGCGCTGCATGTCGAGATTGACGGTGGTGTAGACCTTCAGTCCGCCCTGATAAACGCGTTCCCAGCCGAAGCGCTGCACGAGGAACCGGCGGACCTCTTCTTTGAAGTACTGACCGTAGGCCTCTCCGCGACGCAGCGCATCGTCGAGCATCACCGGCTCGCGCACGGCGGCGTCGTAGGTCGGGCCGTCGATCATCTTCCCGTCGCGCATCGCCTGCAGCACGACGTTGCGACGCGCGCGCGCACGATCGACGCTCACCGTCGGGGCATAGGTGGACGGCGCTTTTACCAGTCCTGCCAGCAGCGCAGCCTCAGCCACCGACACATCGGAGGCGTGCTTGCCGAAATACCCGAGGGAAGCCGCTTCGACGCCGTAGAGTCCGTCGCCGAAGTAGACCTTGTTGAGATACATCCCAAGGATCTCGTCCTTGGTGAACTGACGCTCGAGACGCGCGGCCACGAAAATCTCGGTGATCTTGCGGCGCACGGTCTTGTCGGGCGTGAGGAAGCTCTGTCGCGCGAGCTGCTGGGTGAGGGTGCTGCCGCCCTGCGCAAGACGCCCTTCGAGAACGTTGTTCAACGCCGCACCTGCGACGCGGACGACGTCGATGCCGCTGTGATCGTAAAAGCGCTGATCCTCGATCGCGAGGATGGCGTTGACCAGTCGCTTGGACACGCGCGACAGCGGCACCTCGACGCGCTGCTCGCGGAAGATCGTGAACGCGTGCTGATTGCTGGCGTCGAGAATCGTCGTCGCCTGCGCCATCGTCCCGATGTTGCGCAGCGCCTCGCGGTCAGGGACGGCGCGAAGGATGCTGACGACGAACCCGACGGTCACCACGATCGTGACCAGCATCGCAACCGCGACACCGTACGACAGTCGCCGATGGGTGCGGTGGAGGGCGACCAGTTTCGCGCGATCGAGAGTGGTTACCCAGGCGTAAGTTTCGCGCGCACGGGCCGCCAGCCGGGTTTGAAGATCGTTTGGCCGGTTCTCAGTCATGGGTTAGCTCGACGCCAGCGCCTTGGCTATTGCGGCACGCAGCGCTGGGTCCTCGGGCGTGACGCTGCTTTCAAAGAAAGCAACAACCTTGCCCTGCTTGTCCACGACGTACTTGCTGAAGTTCCAGGCCGGCAGTTTTCCAGAACGGCTCAGGAAGGTGTAAATCGGCGACTGATCCGTACCTTTCCTGGTCACCACCTTCTCGAACATCGGGAAGGTAACGTCGTAGGTGAGCTTGCAAAACGTGGCGATTTCCTGTGCGGTGCCCGGCTCCTGACCGCCGAAATCGTTGCTCGGAAAGCCGAGCACGTTGAAGCCTTTGCCCTTCATCTCACGCTGTAGCTTCTCGAGGCCCTCATACTGCGGCGTATATCCGCACTTGCTCGCGACGTTCACGACAAGGCTTACCTTGCCCTTGTACTGCGCCAGGTCTGCCGGCTTGCCGTCGAGCGTGGTCGTTTTGAGTTCGTAAAAAGACATGGCCTGCTGCGCGGGAAGTGGTGCTACCACGGTGATCGCTGCAAGAAACGCGAGCGTGAGCGTTCTGGTCATGAGGAGATTTTATTCCCGAAGCGTCACGGCCATTCCACGTTTTTGAACCGTGTTCCACGGGTGTGGATCACGCATTTGCGATCGCGCGTATTCACGCCCAATTCTTACGGCCGCGCGGCCCACGGTTCAGGTCAGCCGTTTGCTACGCACGGAGATTTAGTCGTAGAGGCGGATCTCAGGTCCGTCTGGAAGTGAGAAGGAGTTTTGGTCGTAGAGGCGGATCTTCAGATCCGCCTGGAGTGAGTACGGTGGCAATGCGAACGTAAGCCGGGTCCGGTCGTGTGGACTCGGTCTCTTTAAGAACGAGGACGCTATGACTCGAGCCCTGCTCGTGATCGCAATAGGTGTGTGTACGCTGTGTGTCCCCGCGCACACGATCGCGCAGACGCCGGCCCCGCCGGATGGCTGGGTCGTGCTGCCGGTTGATGAATACAGGGCGCTGCGCGAGCGCGCCAACCCACAGCCCGCTCAACCCACGCCGCCACCGGTCGATGCCACGCTGACCCGCATCGACTACGACCTCCGTATCGACAACGACGCCGTCGCCGGACGCGCGCTGCTCACCATCGACGTGATGCGCGACGGGTGGACGCGCGTGCAGATCCCCGCGGGCTTGATGGTCCGCGACGCCCGGATCGACGGACAGCCCGTGTCGATGGTCGAGGGACCACCGCCGTACGTGTTGCTGTCGCGATCGGGTCGCGTGGTCCTCACGCTCGATATTGCACTGCCGCTCACCGCCACTGCAGGCAGCGAGACGATCGCGTTGCCTGCCTCGGCGGCGCCGATCTCGCGCGCGGTCCTCACGCTGCCGCGCAGCGGCGTGGACCTGTCGGTGTCGGGCGGCTTCGTCGCTGAACGTACAGAGACACCTGGCGAAAGCCGGTGGACGTCCTTCGGCCGACCCGGTCAACCGCTCACGTTGTCGTGGAAACGAAAAGCCGATGACCGCCGCGCCGAACTTCCGCTGCGCACCCGCGCGCGCATCACCTCGATGATCGGTCTTGGTGAAGACGTCTCACAGATCACGAGCGCCGTCAAAGTAGAAGTCTTGCAAGGCGTCGCGCGCGAAGTGGTTCTGACGATCCCGCAGGGTGTTTCCGTCAATCAGGTGAACGGCGCGACGGTCGGCGAATGGACGGTCACCAATGGACAACTGCGCGTGCGGCTGCTCGAGCCGGTCG
>DATCXH010000763.1:0-2871 GCA_036565925.1 Vicinamibacterales bacterium | reverse complement strand
GGCTACACGCGGCTTGATGTCTCGCCGAGCATTCGCGTCCCGATGTCGCGATTGACGTTCCTGTCGGTCAACACAAGCGCCGCGTACCGGGCCACGAACTACTCGCACAGCGTCGTGGGGTTGACGGGCACCAACATCGTGGACCAGCCATATCTGCGCCAATACGCCTCGCTGCGGTCGGAAGTGGTGGGCCCGGTCTTCAACCGTATCTGGGACGTGCAGAGCGGCTTCGCCGAGCGGATCAAGCACGTCATCGAGCCCGCGTTCACCGTCGACTTCACCAGCAACATCGACGACTACTTCCGGACACCGTCGATTGGCAGTGACGTCGCTGACTTCGTCGTCAGCGGCTCGACGAAGGTGACATACGGGTTGACCAATCGGCTGTTCGCGCGCACCAGGGCCGTGGAGAACGTGCGCGGCACCACGCGCGAGCTCTTCACCGTCGGATTGCAACAGACCTTCTATAGCAACCCGCAGGCCGGTGGGTTCGACAGCTCGTATCAAAGCACGTCGAACCGAGTGGCCAGGGACCTGTCACCGCTGACCCTCACGACCCGATTCGCGCCGAACGCCGCCCTCGATACCAATTCGCGCATCGAGTACGACGTCTCGCGCGGTCTCGGACTGCAGATCGTCTCGCTCGGCGGCACCGTCAACACCGGAAGGGTTTCAGCGAGCGCGAACTTCAGCCACAATCGCCTCGTTCCCACGAGTCATTCGACATTCGTTCAGGGGTCGACGTCGTGGCGATGGCTGGACGGACGGGCGACCGGGACATATAACATCAGCTGGGATATCACCCGGTCGTACGTCCAGAGCCAGGGCGTGATGTGGTCCTATCTCGCACAGTGCTGCGGCCTGACGATGGAGTTCCAGAAGTACAACTATGGGTCGATCGGCGTGAACCTGGCGAACCCGTCGGACGTCCGGTTCAACTTCGGATTCATCCTGGCCGGCCTGGGCACGTTCTCGAACTTTTTCGGCGCCTTTGGCGGCGCGACGCGGTAACAAGGCGTGAAGGGACTGATTCTCAGCGGCGGCAAGGGCACGCGCCTCAGACCGCTCACCTACACGAGTGCGAAGCAGCTCGTCCCAATTGCCAACAAGCCGGTGTTGTTCTACGGCATTGAGGCGATGGCCGAGGCGGGTATCCGCGATATCGGTATCGTCGTCGGCGACACGCACGCCGAGATTCGTGCGGCGGTTGGTGATGGGTCGAAGTGGGGCGTTCGGGTCATGTACATCGAGCAGGACGCACCGAGAGGCCTGGCGCACGCGGTGAAGATCAGCGAGACCTTCATCGGCCGCGATCCGTTCGTGATGTACCTCGGCGACAACCTGCTCAACAAAGGGATCACACAGTTCGTGCAGGACTTCAGCCGCGACGCACCAGCCGCGCAGATCCTGCTTGCGCGCGTGCCCGATCCGCAGATGTTCGGCGTCGCCGAACTGCGCGACGGCAAGGTCGTGCGTCTCGTGGAGAAGCCGAAGGAGCCAATCGGCGACCATGCGCTCGTCGGCGTTTACATGTTTGGTCCGCAGGTCTTTGAGTCGGTCAACAGGATTCGTCCGAGTTTCCGCAATGAACTCGAGATCACCGATGCCATTCAGGACCTGATCGATCGCGGCCTGACCGTGCGGCCGCAGGTGGTCGAGGGCTGGTGGAAGGACACCGGCAAGCTCGAAGACATGCTCGAAGCCAACCGGCTGATTCTCGAGACGTTCGACCGACGTCTCGATGGCCACATCGATGCCGACAGCCGCGTCGAAGGCAAGGTCGTCGTCGAGGAAGGTGCGGTTATCGAGCGCTCGGTGATTCGCGGGCCCGCGATCATCGGACGCGGCGCGCGGATCTCGCAGGCCTACATCGGGCCGTTCACGTCGATCATGAACGACGTGGTGATTCAGGACACGGAGATCGAGCACAGCATCGTGCTCGAGTGCTCGTCGCTGCGCGACCTCGCCAACCGCGTGACGGACAGCTTGATCGGCAAGAACGTGCGGATCTACCGCGAGCCGGTGAAACCGAGCGCATTCCGCTTCATGCTCGGCGACAACTCCGAGGTGGGTATCCGGTGGTAAGCGTCCTTGTCACCGGCGGCGCCGGATTCATAGGCAGCAACTTCGTCCGCTACGCGCTCGCGACACACGCAGATTGGCGGGTCACGACGCTCGACAAGCTGACCTACGCCGGACGACGCGAGAACCTGCACGATGTCATGGACAACCCGCGGCACACGTTCGAGCACGGTGATATCGCCGATGCTCCGCTGAGCGGACCGCTCGTCGAGCAGTCCGACATGGTGGTCCACTTCGCGGCGGAGACGCACGTCGATCGGTCGATCATGGCGGCGGGCGATTTCATCAGAACCGACGTCGAAGGGACGTTCGTGCTACTCGAAGCCGCGCGTCGGGCGACGCACTTGCGACGGTTCGTCCAGATCTCGACCGACGAGGTCTACGGCAGCGTTCCCTCAGGCGCCAGCCGCGAGACCGACGAACTGAAGCCGCGCAATCCGTACGCGGCGAGCAAAGCCGGCGCCGATCGCCTCGCTTACAGCTATTGGGCGACCTACGAGGTTCCCGTGATCGTCACGCGTGCCTCGAACAACTACGGCCCCTATCAGTTTCCCGAAAAGGTCATCCCACTGTTCGTGACGAATGCGATCGAAGACATTCCGGTGCCGCTCTACGGCGATGGCAAGAACGTTCGCGACTGGCTCCACGTCGACGACCATTGCCGCGCCATCGACCTGCTGATCGAAAAGGGCGTCAACGGCGAGGTCTACAACATCGGCGGCGGCAACGAGGTCACGAACGTGGACCTCACACATCGGATTCTCGATGCGCTCGGCAAGCCGGTCTCGT
>DATCXH010000131.1:0-2862 GCA_036565925.1 Vicinamibacterales bacterium | reverse complement strand
CGGCCGCCACGAGAGCACTTCGAGTCGGCTATGCCGTTGACGGCGTGGCGATGGTGGAGACCGATTGGCGGTTTGCCGGCTACTCGGAGAGCGCGGCGAAGACGGCACACGACGATCTGCTGCGACGCATCCAGACAATTCCGGGTGTCGAGTCGGCCGCGTTGTTGCGCGGCCTGCCGATGGCGTCTACCGGTATGTCGATCCTCCTGGACAGCGCCACAGGTCAACCGGGATCGGAAGTGGCGGCGACCATGCTCGAAGCGGGACCCGGCTTCTTCGAGACACTGCGCATTCCGCTGCTCTACGGCCGCGTGTTCGACGCGCGTGACCGTGCTGACTCGCCGCGCGTCGCCGTCATCACCGAGACGATGGCACGGAAGCACTTCGGCGCCGTGGACGCCGTCGGCCGACGATTCCGGTTGCAGCGCGATCCGAACTCCTGGACCGAGGTCATCGGCGTCGTGCGCGACACGGGCACCGGGGACTTCGAGAGTGACATTCTCGATCCCATCGCGCCGCCGTACTATCGCCCTTACACCCAGTCCGGAGCGCAAGCGACGACGGTGCTCGCCAGGACATCGCGGGACGCGGCGAGCCTCGTCGCATCGATGCAGCGCGAGTTGCGCGCGGTGGATATCACGCTGCCGGTAATCACGGCAAAGACGATGACGCAGAGACTGGAGGAATCACAGGCAGCCCCAGCGCTGATCGCCACATTGTTCGCCGTTCTCGCCGGACTCGGCCTCGTGCTCGCCAGCATCGGTCTCTATGCCGTCGTCGCGTTCGCCGTGACGAGGCGGTCGCGCGAGATCGGCATCCGCATGGCACTCGGCGCGCGAAGTCAGCAGGTCGTGTCGAGCATTGCGCGAGGAGTCGCGGGACTGATCGCCATTGGCACCGGGATCGGTCTCTTCTTCACGGTGTTGTTGATGCTCGCACTGCGAGCCGGAGGCGGATCGGCTGATATCGGAATCGGAAATCTGACCGTCTATCGCCCGAGCATCGATCCATTCGCGCTGCTGGGAATCGCTGCGGTGACCGCACTCGTCGGCGTCGCGGCTGCGTTCGTGCCCGGGCGCCGCGCCGCGCTCATGGATCCACTCGTCGCGCTGAGACACGAGTAACGCCAATATAGTGTCCGGCTTCAGCCGGACTTACCTGAAAGGGTAGACCATCACCCCGACGAAAAGGTTGAAGCTGCTCGCGTCCCACTCGTTCTCGAAACGGCCGACCGGCGTCTCGATTGTGTTGTCGAACTCGGTGAAAAAGTAACCCGCACTCGAGAAGACACCGACCTTTTTTGCGACAGCGTATTCGACTCTGAGTTGTGGCCTGGCCGCGAAGCTGTTGCTCGAATCCACTCGAACCTGAGTGCCAGGGCCGAAGAACGACCGAAACTGGTCGTTGAGCTTGATCGAGTTGAAGCTGATGCCTGCGTTGATTGATACGCCAGTGGCGAGTCGACCCCTCACCCAGGTGTAACCGATGCCAGCCATTAACGGGCGGACGCGAAGATCTCCAACTTCCGTATCGCCGGAGACTCCGGCCAATGTCAGATCGGCCGTGTACCACCCAAAGCCAAGCGTAAAGCCGAGACCGGGCTCGGGTGCCAAGCCGAAGTTGAAGCCAAACGCCTTGCCTGCCGTCACCTCATCGTCAAACGGAAAGATGCCGCCGACCGAGCCGCCGATACCAGCGCGCTTGACTATGTTGGGGAGTCCCTGGGCCGACGCAGTCGTGGCCGTCACCATACAGGCGAGTACCACGCACACGAGAACGCGTTGTCTCATCACCGATCCTTTGTTGGGCCAGATGATACTGCGGGCGCGCGCGCGCGGATCGCGCGGCCTAGCTCACCGGCGTCGCGCCTTTACGCCAGGTCGCCGGCGGCGCGCCCGTCGCGCGCTTGAAGGCGCGATTGAACGCGGCCTCCGAGTCGTAGCCGACCCGTGTTGCAACTTCCTGGATGTTGTGCGTGCCCTCACGCATCATCTGCTTCGCCAGTTGCATCCGCCAGTTGGCGAGATAGCGCATCGGCGCTTCGCCCACAAGCTCGGTGAACCGCTGCGCCAGCACTGAGCGCGACAGCGCCACCTCGCGCGCGAGATCGTCGACCGTCCAGTCGCGAACCGGGTTCGCATGGAGCAGGCGTAACGCTTTGCCGACCTGCGGATCGTTTACCGCTCCGAACCAGCCGCTCTGATCCGGCGGCAGACGCTGCATGTACTCGCGAAGGATCTCGACGAACATCAACTCGGTGAGTCGTCCGAGCATGGCGACGTTGCCCGGCCGGGCGGCGCGCGCTTCGTTGACCGTGAACTTCAGCGTCGTGCCCAGCCAATTGCTCGATCCCTGCGGTACGCCGGTGGGACTGCTGCCGTTGGCATCGACAGCTTCGATCGCCGAATAGTCATCGCGACTTCTCACCACCAGCATCGTCGGCAACGACTCGACCAGCGGACTGAATCGCTGATCGCAGTTCAAGTAGCCGCACACGAAGCGCGAGGTGCGTCCACCACCACCATACGAGAGCTGCGGCGGTTCGTCATGTTGCCCCGGCGAGAAGATGGTTCCCAGCGGCGTTGCCAGAGTCGCACCGTGACTGCGCATCGTATGTTGATCGCCGCGCGGGAACACGATGACATCTCCGCTCTCCATCATGGTCAGCGGATGGTGACGGCACTCCACCTCGCACTCGCCGTCGACGAGGATGTGAAACAAGACGATGCACTCCGCCTCGGGCATCACCGCGGACGCCAGCATGTCGGGAATCGGTGACTCGATCGCCCACGGGGATGAGAAGTCGGCCGTGAAGAACACCGCACCCGACAAACGCACAACGCGGAGCACGTCGGAGAGGAC
>DATCXH010001107.1:0-2326 GCA_036565925.1 Vicinamibacterales bacterium | reverse complement strand
CAAGTTCGGCTTCGCCATCTCCGCGGTCACAGGCGTCATCTTCTTCGTCGGGGCTCCAGACCAATACGTCAACAACGTTGCGTTCTACGCCAAGCTGGTCTTTCTGCTGATTGCCGGCGTGAACGCCGCAGCATTCGAAGTTGTCTACGGCACCAGGGTTAGGACAAGCGCGTCGATAGATGCGACGCCGATAGCCTATCGAGCGATCGCGATCGTATCGATCGTGTCGTGGTTCCTCGTCATCTACTGGGGCCGCATGCTGCCGTTCGTGGGGAATGCCTTCTAACAGCGGAGCAGTACCATGACATGTGCATCAAGCGTTCTGCAGCCATGCGCAGCGGGCGAACCGCGCGAGCGTGATCTGCAATCACGGATTCGAGCGGAATACGACGACATGCCCGGACTGAAGCTGACATTGTCGCAAGCATCGCGTCTCTTCGACGTGGACACAGATACGTGCGCACGGGTGCTGGTGCGTCTCATCGGCGACGGTGTGCTGGCGATTCGGGCGGAGTCCTTCGTGCGGCGACGCTGACGCCGGGCGGTTACGCCGCGGCGTCAGCCTTCTTCGACTTCTCAAGTCCGACGGTCAGGACCGGACAGGGCGCGAGCCTCACCACACGCTCGGCGACGCTGCCGATGATGAAGTGCGCGAGACCCGTGCGTCCGTGAGTTCCCATGACGATGAGGTCAGCGGATATCGCCTTCGCGTACTCCACGATGGTGTGTGCGACGTGACCCATCCGCACAGTCGCAACAAGCGAGAAGTCCCCGGCCGGTAGCGTCGATCGGCAACGTTCCAGACGGGCCTTCGCGTCCTCCAGCGCGCGTTGCCGGAGGCCGTCGAGGTCGGAGATGTAGACCTCAGATCCCCAGCCGCCTGACTCGAAGGGATCTTCGACAACATGGAACAGCTCTACGCAGGCGCCGAAATGTTTGCCCATGTTCAGGGCGTACTCGGTGGCGCGATCGGCGTGTGCGCTGAAGTCCACGGGGACCAGGATGCGGTTGATGGCAGTCATGGCAGCGTCTCCTGAACGTCAACCGAGCACTGATCGTGCCACCGCCGGCAACATCAGACGTTTCGTGCAGCAGCCTGAGTCCAGAAGTCATGCGGGATTTCTCGCAGGCAGTCGCGGAGTATTCCCACGCGTCATCGCCTGGTTGAGTGCGTGTCGCGTATCGCAGATGGCATCACGTTCGCACCGCGTCGTGATGGAGATGCCCTATGCGCCGACTGTGTCTGCGTATTACCGCAATTGCCTCGGCAGCGATGCTGGCTGGATGCGCCACGCTCGGCGTGGGCTCGCACACCGATCGCGGACTCGTGTGGTCCAAGTACAAGACGTTCGACTGGGGGGCAGCCGACGCACTGCCCGCCGGTGACCCGAGGCTCGACAAAGATCCGTACTTTCAGGACCGTGTCGAAGGTGCGATCGAGAAGGCGATGGCGGCGCACGGGTTCGCGCGGTCGGCGGCGAGCGAGCAGCCGGATGTGGTCATTCACTATCACGCCAATGTCATGAAGCGGCGCGACGTCGATCAGATCGATCGCGGCCCTGGATACTGCTCGACGACCGATTGCCAGCCTCGTATCAACGACTACGAAGCCGGCACGCTGGTCGTCGACATCGTCGACGCAGCGAGCAATGTGCTGATCTGGCGTGGATGGGCCCAAGGCAGCCTGGAGGGTGTGCTCGGGGACCGCGAGCGGCTGCGCCGCCGCATCGATGAAAGCGTTCGACAGATGTTCGAGAACCTGCCGCGCCGCTAGGACAGAAGGGAGACTGCCATGCTGCGACTCACTCGCCTGGCCATCGTCGCAGGACCGCCGATCATCGCACTTGCGTTCGCCGGCTGCGCGACGCTGCGCGTCAACTCCTATCTCGAGCCCGACAGCGAGTTCTCGCGCTATCGATCGTACGCGTGGGCCGAGCGTGGCCCGTTTGATACCGGCGATCCGCGTCTCGACAACAACCGGTTCTTCAGCCAGCGCGTCGAGGAAGCGATTGATATGCACCTGGCCGCGCGCGGGTTCGCGAAGGCCAGCGCCGGCACCGCAGATGTTCTCCTCCACATTCATGCGCGGGTCGATCAGCGTCTCAACACTACTGACGTCGAGCGCATCGATGGCCGCTGTATCAACAATGGGTGCCAGCCCGAGGTCTATGACACGGGGACGCTGATGGTTGATTTCATGGACCGGCGTACGAATCGGCTGGCATGGCGTGGCTGGGCCGAGCGTAGCTGTGACGGGGTGGTCGAGGACCAGAAGTGGATGGAGGCGACCATCGACAAAACGGTCGCCAGGATACTTGCCAAGCTT
>DATCXH010001063.1:0-4193 GCA_036565925.1 Vicinamibacterales bacterium | reverse complement strand
CGCCAGATCGCCGACCTCGTCAAAGCCGGTGGCGCCGACGCTCTGACCGAGGCGATTCGCCGCGCCGACGCCGCGCGCTATCAGGAAGTGCAGTGCCGTTCAGCGCTCAATTCAGTCAAGGGCATGCCCTTCAAATGGACGCTGAACCCCTACCGCGGCTGCACACACGGCTGTCATTACTGCTACGCGCGCCGCTATCACTCGCAGTTCGAGTTGGGTGCCGACGACGAGTTCGCGTCGGTGATTCTGGTGAAAACGAACCTGATTGACGTTCTGAGGCGAGAACTTCGCAAGCCGTCATGGAGTGGTGAACTCGTCGCGGTCGGAACCGCCACTGACTGTTATCAGCCGATCGAAGGCTTGTACAAGCTCACGCGTGGCGCGCTGGAGGTCCTCTGCGAATTCAACAACCCGACCAGCATCGTCACCAAGGGGCCCATGATCGTGCGCGACAAAGATGTTCTGATCGATCTGACCTCGCGCACTGACTGCAGCGTGTGTGTCAGTGTGCCGTGTGTGGACGAGGACGTCTGGCGTGCCTTGGAACCGGGCACCGCTCATCCGATGCAGCGCCTTCGCGCGGTGCGTGAGCTGGTCGATGCCGGCGTCTACGCAGGCGTGCTGATGTCGCCGATCGTGCCTGGCTTTTCGTCGCGGCCGGCGCTCCTCGAGCGCACGATGAAAGCGGCCGTGGATCACGGTGCGCGGTTCATCGGCTCGAACGTGATGCACCTCGAAGGTGGCACGCGCGATCACTTCATGCGTTGGCTCGAGGCGGAACGTCCGGAGCTGGTTGATGGATACCGTCAACTCTACACGTCGAAGTACGCGACCACGGCCTATCGCGAAGAAGTGAAGAAGGTGATGAGCGGGCTGAGGGCTAAATGCGCGGTGAATTCGTCGGGCGAAGAACGCGTCGGGGCGACGCGTTCCCTCGCCCCCGACGACCGTCAATAATTGACCGCGATCTGATCCGGATCCGAGGCCGCGACCAGTCGCGGGACCGCAGCTTCCACGACCACCTGGCCATCCTTCAGCGATGCGCGGAAGTGATTGGAATCCTTCCAGTGCTGGCTCAGCGGCAGCTTGATCTGGTCGTCGATGACGCGCTTGAGGAAACGAGCGCCATATGCGGGGCTGTACCCGTCTGTGACCAGCTTTTCGACAGCCTCTGGTTCGACGTGGATCTGCTTGCTCCACCGCTTCAACGACGCCGAAACCTCATCGAGATACTTCAGCGTGATCTCGCGCACCTCGTCTTTCGTCAGCGGCTCGAACACGACGACCTGGTCGATGCGGTTGCGGAATTCAGGCGGGAACCTTCGTTCCAGCTCTCTGTTGATATCCGCCTGCACCGACTCGACATTGGACTGCCCGGAGGCAAATCCCAGCGGGTTCTGCAGTTTCCGGAAATGTTCGGAGCCGGCATTCGACGTCATGATAACGATGGCGTCCGAAAGATACACACGCTTGCCGCGGCCATCCGTCAGCCAGCCTTCGTCAAATGCCTGAAGGAATACGTTCAGCAGACTCGGGCTTGCCTTCTCGATCTCGTCGAGGAGCACCACCGTGCACGGATTATCGCGAAGCTGGTTCGTCAGCACGCCACCGCGTGAGCTGCCCACGATACCGCGCGGCATCCCAATCAACTTGTCGACAGAGGTTCCCCCGTCCTGATATTCGGACATGTCGATCCGGATCATCTTCTTCTCATCGCCGAACAGGAATTCGGCAGCCGCTTTCGCGAGCTCGGTCTTGCCGACACCCGTCGGGCCGAGGAATAGCAGCACGCCGTCCGGACGATCGAATCCGTCCTTCAGCGGTCCCTTGTTCAGGACCAGCCGATGCGCGAGCGCCTCGACCGCCTGCTTCTGGCCGATGACGCGCTTTCCGAGTCGTGACTTGATGTCCTTGAACCGATCGCCGACGTCGCGGAACACCATGTCCTTCGGAATCTGCGACGTATGCGAGATGACGTCGATGACGTCGTTCGACGTCACCTCCCAACGACGATCGATCTCCGCGCGAACTGCCGCGGTGTCCAGCCACCCAATCACTTTGTCCGGCAGGTGGAGATGCCGCTGATAACGCGTTGACATCTCGAGCGCGGTCTCGATGGCCTCATCGACGAGACGAACCGAGTAGTTCCGCTCGAGGCGCGGCCGCAGGCTGTAGAGAATGCGACGCGTCTCCTCGATCGACGGCTCATTGATCTGGACGGTACGGAAGCGGCGCGACAGCGCTTCGTCTTCCTGAATGAACTCTTTATATTCACTCAGCGTTGTCGCACCAATGATGCGCACCTCGCCGCGGGCGAGAACCGATTTGAACACGTTGGCGGCATCTGACGGCGCGCCGAGCGCAGATCCTGCACCGACCATCGTGTGCGCCTCGTCGATGAACAGAATGAGGTTCGGCCGCTCCTTGATTTCACGGATCACGTTCTGGATGCGATCCTCGAACATTCCACGGAGCATCGTGCCGGCGACCATCGTGTTCATCTGCAGGTTGACCACCTGGCAGTCGCGCAGACGAACCGGCACGGAATCCGGCTCGAACTCGATGCGCCGGGCGAGGCCTTCGGCGATCGCCGTCTTGCCCACGCCGGGCTCGCCAATCAGCATGACCGAGTTCGAGCGCTCGCGATGACACAGGATTTCGAGGACCTGCTGAATCTCTTCGTCGCGTCCGTAGACCGGCGCGATCTTGTCCTGGCGCGCCAGCAGATTCAGGTTGGTCGCAAAGTTCTTCAGGAACGGCGGCAGCTCGAAGCGCTTTCGCAGGCGCTCCTCGCGCAGCTCGTTGTCCCTCATCCTGGTCGCGATTCGTGACACGAGAACCTCGGGTTCAACGCCGTAGTGGCGGATGATGGAAACAGGAATCCCCTGACTCTCTTCAAAAATGGCCGAGAATAAATCCGAGGACTCGATCGTTTGACGGCCAGCGCGACTCGCCTGATGAAAGGCGAGTTTGAACACGAGCTTGGTGGACGGCGCAACTCGCAAGTCGCGCCCGCTCACACGACGGCGGCCGTCGAGATGCTCTTCGAGCTCGTGAAGGATCTCGTGGGGATTGAGTCCCAGCTCGGTCATCACCTGAGCAAAGGTGTCCCACTCAACTTGCGCGAACGCGAGGAAGACGTGCTCGTTCGTCAGCTCGACGTGATCCCGGCGCCGCGATTCCTCGATGGCGCGGTCCACGACGCGTTGGGCAGATTCTCCAATTTTGCTCGGTGCGATATCGAAGTCGTCCACGGCCCGATCCTCCAGGTTCGAACTCTCCAGCCCGGTCCTGACTCGCTCGGAGGCAAGATGCGATCCAGCCGGGTCCGCACCTTTCTGGCGCGAAATTTACGAGCAAAACAAGCTGGTGTGTCAGTTTCGCGGACGAGATACTGAATGGTGGACTCGACGCGGTCTGTCCATCGGCAGGCAATGGAGACCTCTATAATGAGTCATGCGCTGCGTGGTACTGGCAGTCCTTCTTCTTTCGTCGCCAGCATTTGGACAGACGCCGCAACCGTTTCCGCGACCCGGTGAGCAACCGCGTACACAGCGTCCGGCTGATCCTCCGGTGAACACTGGATCCGCCGCGCCAGCTCCCGCGTCTAAGCCGAACGCGCAATCCGGTACCCAAGCACCGCCACCGACTCCGTCGCCGGCTACACCAAGAGCGTCTGATCCGAACGCTCCGGCTGCAGCGGTTGTGTGGTTCCCTGTGTATCCATCCGCACAGTTTCTTGCGTCGTACGATGCCGGCAGGAGTCAGCGTTACTACTTGTATGGCAGCACTGCGCCATTTGCCGACGTCGTCACCTACTACCGCACGCAACTGGATGAGAAAGGCAACCTGGTATTCAGGGAACCCCCGACTCACATGTTCGAGGTAGGCCGGTTCCGCGAAGAGACCATGGCATTTCCCCCAGGTGTAACCGTGAAGGACTGGTCGTGGGGCGGGTCGAAAGGCTATCCGAGCTCCAGACCTGGTGCACAGCCGGCGCGCTTCCCCACGATCATCATGATCGTCCCGCCACCGCCCGTGGCTCCCGCGGCTCCGGCAACTCCACCAGCACGCTGACCTGTAAGGAAACGCCGCGCCATCGGACTACCTTGTCGGGAGGTCGTCCATGGTCGAAGTCACCGACCTGCACATGCATTTCGGAGCGGTCCGCGCGCTCACGGGAGTGAGCTTCG
>DATCXH010001038.1:0-3574 GCA_036565925.1 Vicinamibacterales bacterium | reverse complement strand
GCGGCCTCCACCTGCCGTGTTGGTCGCCTTTGATCGTCCATCGCTGCACGGGGCGCCATACGGCCATTCGGGGCCGAGCGTATTCGTCACCTCGCCTCCGGCGGTGTACAGCTCGACGTTCTCGATCCGGTCCACCGGAATGGCATCCAGCGGCCACCCGGGTCTCGGCACCCCATTTACGAACAGGCAGATGTCCGAGCCCAAGTGCAATCCTCGGCGGATAACGTCGTGGGCCGCGGCGAGTGCATCGATGGTCGAACCGCCGTATTCACGCAACTCGGAGCCTGGGACGAATGCAGCGCCGTATGCTTGCCAGCGCAGGCGCTCATCGAATTCCTGCAGAAGCACCTTCGGTATGGGCGCGGCGGTCCCCGGGTCGAGGAGAACGACTCTCTCCGTAGAAGAATCGTGAATCTGCACGGTGACCATCTGGTCGACGTAGCCAGCTCGCGATGCGCGAATGACGTACGCGCCGGGCTTGGGCAACGCGATCCAGTAATGCCCTGTGGAATCCGTTTCGACGATCCTGCCCGATCCGATGATCTGAAGACGCGCGCCGGCGATCGGAGTGAGGCCGTGCGAGCTCGCCACGGCCCCGTGCAGGTCAGGACCGTGAGCCTTCACGTCGACACCGGGGAGCGCAACCGCTATAGGCGTCAGCCGAATGGCCACAGATGAATCAGCACTCGGCATTCTCAGCGGCGTGACCGCCACCTCATACCCGGCGCGGTGCGTGGTGATGCGGTAGGACCCTGCCGGGAGCACGACCGTGAACTGGCCTTGCTCGTCGGTTCGGACCGTGCGTTGCAACGAATCGCCAACCACCTCGAGCGTGGCGTCGGCCAATCTTCGGCTCGTGATCGCGTCGGCAACGAATCCCGAGAGGCGCGATGGATTCTGCGCAGCCACCGGGACGGAACCCGCGACCAGACCGAGGCTGCATGGGACAGTAGCCTCGCCACGCCCGAGCGGTCCACGACGACCCGACTCGTGTCCGAACCATTGGACTCCGACGCCTCCGCGGTAGAATTTTCGCGCTGAAAGACGCTAAACAATCGCGCCCGGCCGTCAAGCCCGGGCGCGATGTAGGTTCTCTTGCGGCAGATCGAAAAACGCTGAAGGGACGGGATCGTCTGAACGGTATGACCGAATTCCGATCGACTGTTTCGCATCTCCGCCGTCATCCGGGGTTCGTCGTCGGCGCCGCGCTATCGCTCGCGCTCGGGATGGCGCTCGCCACGATGGTCTTCAGCATGGTGGACGCGCTGTTCACGCGGACCACGCCGTTCGTGGACTCCGACCGACTCGTGACGGTCTATAAAGTGCCACGAGGTGCGAGTGACGGATCGCCGCTTATTCCGATACGAGAGATCGTCGCGCTGCGAGAACGCGCGAAGACCATCGACGGACTCGCGTCTTGGCATGCCGGGTCTCATACGATCGGCAGAAGCGGTGATGCGCGTGACTACGCCGGGGCATCGGTCACATCGACCTTCTTCGATGTCCTTCGCGTTCGCCCGGCAATCGGCCGACTGTTTCATGGATCGAGCGGCGGCGGCGCCACGGGAGCCGTCGTGCTCTCGCACTCCGTGTGGCAGCAACAGTTCGGTGCCGATCCCGCGATCGTTGGTCGAACCATCTCGGTTGACGGCATCGCGCGTCCGGTCATCGGCGTTCTGAAATCCGGAGATGAATTTCCTCGCGAGACGGCGATCTGGACGCTGCTGCCTGATGACAGCCTTCGTTCGGCATCGAGCGAAGATCGAGCGTATCCGACGATCGGCCGTCTGGCCGCTGGGGCGAACCGCGAGATGCTCGCTGCCGAAGCCGCGGGAATTTTCCACGCGACGGAGACAGAGGAGGGGCTGGCACAACCCTTCCGGTGCCGCGTGGCGTCTTTGGCGGAGCTCGAGGCGAGTGCGTATCGCGAGTCGATCGAGCTCTGGGTTGCCGCGGCGCTCGTGATCATCATGCTCTGCGCGGTGAACTTCGCGACGATGATGCTCGCGCGGGGAATGCGCCGCCGCGGCGAGCTCGCGGTACGGTCCGCGCTGGGAGCTCCATCGTCACGCATCGTCGCGCTGCTCGTTTCGGAGGCCGCGGCGATCGCCATGTTGGCGGGTGGCGTGGCCGCGACGCTCGCATTCTGGGGACTCGGCGCTGTGCGCGCGATGCTTGGCGCGAGCATGTCCGCCCGGCCGGTCCTCGATTGGCGTGCGGCCGTCTTCGCGATCCTCGGCACGACCGTCGTCGGTGTGCTGTTCTGTCTTCTGCCATCGATCGACCTGGCGCGCGCCGATATTCGGCGCTTGTTGTCCGGCGGGACAACGGTGACGCACTCGGCGCGAGAGCTGCGCGGCCGCCGTGGCCTGATCGCGCTCCAGATCGGTCTCGCGTTGATGTGCACGGCGGTTGTGCTCTCGGTCGTCCGGGCGGACTTGCGCGATTACTCACGCGGGCCTGGCTACGCGTATGAAAATATCATCACGGCCAAACTCCACGTGACCGACGAGAGGGGTTGGTCTGAAGCAGGGCTGCTCGGGACGATCCGTTCGACACCAGGTGTCGTCGACGCAACGATCCGGCACAACCTCGAGGCCGCCGGCTTCAAGCCCGAGAACGGTCCCCCGGAATTATTTCCGCACCTCGCGTGGAGCGACGTTCCGGCAAGCTACTTCTCCGTCCTTGGCATCCGGCTCGTCGCTGGGCGACTGCCGACACAGATCGACGTCACTGCTGGGGCACCAGTGATGGTGCTGTCCGAGCTCGATCGCCGATTCATGGCGCGCGACTCGACAACGAGCTACGTCGGCCGTCGTTATCGCATGACCATGCCAGGTGGCGGCACGGTGTTCTATACCGTGATCGGCATCGTCGCTGACGTGCGCGCCGCGCCCGACTTCAAGGCGATGACCGCTCCGGTCTATACGATCGGTGCGCTTCGAGCGCCGCGCGCTGGCGCGACGCTTTCAGTGCGAATCCAGGGCGATCGCCGCGCGCAGATCGAGCGAATTCGCGACGCGCTTCGATCCTATGACAGTCGGATCGTCATCAGCGATCTTCATGCGGCGAGCGACGACGTGACGCAATGGCGATTGCAGTCACGGGCGCGTGTCACCTTTCTCGTCGCCGTGGCTGCGCTCGCACTCCTGCTCGCCGCGATCGGGGTCTACGGGCTGACGTCGTACACGACCGCACTCCGGATGCGCGAGCTCGCGATTCGAAGAGCGCTGGGCGCCAGCGATCGCGGGATCGTTGGCCTGCTCATGCGCGATCTCGGCTGGTTGGCGGCGACGGGCGTAGTGCTCGGCGCGCTGCTGGCGACGCGTGCGGTGATCGTGCTCGATTCCGTGATCCGGAGTCCGTACGATCCACGAAGCCTCGTGAACTTTCAGATTGTGCCAACTGCCGTCGGGGCGAGCATTCTCTTGCTCATCGCCGGCGTCGGAGCGGTCATTCCCGCGCGGCGTGCGTTGCGCGCGGACGTGGCGCGGGTCGTCGCCTCGGACGGCTAGCCGAATACCGTGAGACGACCAGTCCCAGCTTCTTACGTTGGCGAGAGCCCAATGAGCGA
>DATCXH010001178.1:0-2458 GCA_036565925.1 Vicinamibacterales bacterium | reverse complement strand
CGTGTTCGAGTTGTCCGGCCCGACGAGTTCGATTCTCATGCCGTCGAAGGTGCTGCGCTGCCGCGTCGCGTCGTTCGCCGACGTCATGCGCTATCAGGGCGCCTGCTCGTTCAAACGTCCGATCGAGATTCCCGAGCTCCTCAAGCAGGCGATCGCCAGGAACACGGCGACGGCGGCCGCAACAGCGCCGCCGCAGCCGCGCGCGTCGGCGTCATGGCAGAAGGTCATTGCTCGATTCCGCGACGGTCGTCTCGTTCGCGGTTACACCGCAGATTTCCACCCCTCCAAACCGCAGCTCCATCTCTCGTCGGAGCCACACTCGAGCGACACGCTTTTCCTGCAGCTCTCGCAACTGAAGGCACTGTTCTTCGTGCGCGACTTCAACGGCGATCAGGCGCGCGTCGATCGCCACGAGTTCGGCTCAACGCCGCAGGGCCGCAAAGTGGTCGTCACGTTCCACGATGGCGAAACGTTGATTGGATCGACGCTCGGGTACCGCGGCGAGGGCGACGGTTTCTTCGTGCAGCCCGCGGATCCGCGATCCAACAATCTCCGCGTGTTCGTCGCGCCGGGGGCGACACAGCAGGTGCGATTTCTGTAGGAATTCTGACCGGCCGAAGGATTCTCGACATCACCGGCGGTAAGTGATTGATGCGGGACCGGCAACGCTCGCCAAATCTGGCGTGCGCGTTGCTATCCCTGATGACGCGGGGGATTGTCTCGCATTATGGCTGTCGCAGTTCTGCACGAATCGACATTCGACCACACCGGAGCCGATCGGTCGGCCGACACCAAGACAGGTGCGAAGGATCGACGCGCTCAGGTGCGACTGAGCGCCGAAGACGCCTCGTGGCTCCGCGGCGCTCGGCTCAAATACGGTGCCGAGGTTCGCGTCATCGACATTTCAGCGGGCGGCATTCTGATCGAGTCCGACAGCGCGCCGCTCACCGCGCAATCCAGCATCGTGTTCGAGCTCTCAGCACAGACCGGGACGACGCTGATGCCCGCGCGCGTACTGCGCAGTCTACCGGTCGAAGGCAGCACCACTCGCCATATGACCGCGTGCGTGTTCAAGCGCGCACTCTCCGTCGATGCCCTCACGGCTGTCACGCGCGATGAAGCACCTGTCGCGGCACCGGTGGCCGGACGCACGGCGTCGTGGCAGCGCGTCGTCGCGCGATTCCGCGGCGGGCAGGTCGTGCGTGGCTACACCAACGACTTCCATCCTACGAAGACGCATCTCCATCTGACGCCCGAGGACAAGCCCGGCGAAATGTTGTTCATGGACATGTCGCAGCTCAAAGCCGTGTTCTTCGTCCGCGACTTCGCCGGCGATCCTGCACGTGTCGATCGGCACGAGTTCGACAACCCGCGCCACGGCCGTCGCGTCGAGGTCACGTTCGAAGACGGTGAGGTGCTCCGCGGGACGACGCTGGCCTACCGCGGGGCGGGCTGTGGATTCTTTGTGCAGCCAGCCGATGGCGGCTCGAACAACATGCGCGTGTTCGTCTCGCCGGCCGCCACCCTCCACGTCAAGTTCCTGTAAAGGGCGTGACAAAGTAGGACCAGACTAACGATAATCCGCCCATGGTGTGGTACCACTGGCTCCTGCTCGGTGTGGTGCTGATCGCGCTGGAGATGGCCGCGTCGGGCGGCTTCTACATCATCTTCTTCGGCGTCGCGGCGGTCGTAATCGCGCTGCTCTCGCTAGCAGGTCTCTCGGGGCCGCTGTGGTTCGAACTGCTTCTCTTCTCCGTCCTGTCGGTCGCGTCGCTCCTGTTCTTCCGCAATCCGATCATGCGGCGGCTCAATCTGGAGGGAGGCGCTGCGGACCTTGACACGCTGGCCGGTCAGACGTGTTCAGTGCTCGAGCCGATGCCTCCCGGCGGCAACGGCCGCGTCGAAATGCGCGGCACAACATGGAGCGCGCGAAATCTCGGCACGACACCGCTCTCGAGCGGCGCACGGTGCACCGTGATACGGTCCGAGCGACTCACACTACTGGTGAAGGCAGAGGAGGCCCTTTCATGATCGGGTTGGGCAGTCTGTTGGTCTTCGTTGCGCTGGCGATTCTGGTGCTCATCATCGTCGCCAAGACGGCAGTCGTCGTGCCGCAGCAGAACGCGTACGTCGTCGAGCGGCTGGGGCGTTACTCGGGCACGCTGGGCGCCGGATTCCACATACTGATGCCGTTCATGGACGTGATCCGCTATCGCCATTCGCTCAAAGAGGCGGCCTACGACATCCCGGCGCAGGTGTGCATCACTCGCGACAACGTGCAGGTCGGCGTTGACGGCATCCTCTACTTGAAGGTGCTGAATGCCGAGCGGGCGTCGTACGGGATCTCGGACTACCTGTTCGCGATCACGCAGCTTGCACAGACGACGCTGCGCAGTGAGATCGGCAAGATCGACCTCGACAAGACGTTCGAGGAGCGCACCAACATCAACATGTCCGT
>DATCXH010000421.1:0-4606 GCA_036565925.1 Vicinamibacterales bacterium | reverse complement strand
CGGGGTTGGAGGGTCCGGCACGTCTGGCCGCTGCACGGACTACACGATTTCACGTTCTCTGAAGCTCCCGAGCGACGTGCAAGAAGTGTGGGTCGACGTCATCGCCAAGACGAGCGTGGATTTCTCGACGCAAGCGCCGTCCTCCTGGGGCTGCACCTCCGATCAGGGGCTGAAGTTCCTCGACGGCAACGTTGATCCCGGCGATCGATTCAGCATTGGGCTCCGAACCGGTCTGTCCGCGCCGAGCACCGGACAGCTCTGGTTCGGCTATCCCGACAACGTCACCGACCCGGCGGGCATGGTGGATTTCGTCGCCTCAGCGAATGCCACGGACGGCAACTGGCATCAGTACCGGTGCTACTGGAAGATCAGCAGTGGGTATCCCAACGCGCCAAAGGCGGACGGTCGCATCGCGTGCTGGGTCGATGGGCGCAAGGTCGTGGACGAGCCGAATATCCTGACCACCTCGACCGCGGGGAATCGGCCGCCGGTGGGGTTCTACGGGTTGGCGCTTGGGCGGAACGTGAATCAGGGACCAGATCACCCACAGTCGATCTGGTGGGGCCGCGTCGCGATTTACAGGACGAATCCGGGCTGGTGACTCAGATCATGAGCGTCCGCTAATGCCGACTCCGACGTTCGTGCAGGGCGTGATGACGAACAACTCGCGCCTCAGCGCGATGAGCGTCCTGCATCTCGCCCTGCCGAATAAGGCGCTGGCCGGTAACTGCCTCGTCCTCGGCGTGGCCTGGGGGGCGAACTCCGGCACGCCATCGATCGCGATTAGTGACGACCAAGGCAATACGTGGACGACGGGGCCGACCCATTTCGATTCGGGCAACACGTATCACTTGAGCACGTGGTACGCGCTGAATGTCGCGGCGGGCACGCGACAGATTACCGTGACGGCGACCGGCGGCGATCTGATCTTCGTGCAGGCGCAGGCGTCTGAGTTCTATAATGTCGCGCTGAGCGCGGCGAGCGATGGAAGCGCGAACGCCCACGGCAATAGCAGCACGTGGTCGCCGGGTAGTATGACGACGACGACCGACGGCGATCTGGTCGTGAGCTGGGCGGTCGATTCTGGCGGCAATTGGCCCTACGGGAATTTCACGCCAGGGCCATCGTTCGCGCTCTGCAACGCCGATCGCCTGACCGGCATGGTCTCGCAGTATCGGGTCCAGACGACGCATGGCGCGATCACGGCCTCGGCGACCGCGTCGAAGAGCGTGCCGTTTATCTCGTGCGCGCTCGCGCTCAAACCGGCGAGTGCGGGCACGGCTCCGACGGCCGATCCTCGGATTCTCCGCGTGACGTGGGCCGACGCGGTTGGCAGCACGTTCGTCCAGCAGGCGCCATCAGACGGCAACATCCGCGCGGTCGGATGGGTCGGTGTGTCCGGTGCCGGCGCCACGCGGAACATGACGGGCATTACCGAGACGGGCGGGGCGACGTACACGCGCACGACTGGCGTCGGAAATGGCCAATCGGGCCTCGCGCAGTGGGGATATGCGACCGGCGCGTCTGCGTCAGCCACCAACGCGATCACGATCACGTCGGGATTGGACAATCTGTCGACGGCGGTGATTTACGACATCCTCGCCACCGGCGCGACATTCGACACGGAGGCCACCGCCACGGGATCGCAGACTGACAGTGGCGATCTCACGACCGTGTCGCTCACGCCGACGAACGCCAACGGCATCGTGCTCTGTGCGTTGGGTATCAACTCAGGCACAATTCGCGACCTCGTCGGGTCGGGCTATCAGGCCGACAATCCATGGACGGCCGAGGAGGACGGTGGCGGAAACGTGCTCCATCAAGACAACGGGTGGGGGCACACGTTCAATTCGTCGACCAGCGCCGTCACGTTCGTATGGACGAATTCCAACAGCGGCGTTGGTGAGGGAACGCAAGACTGGGCGGCGGACGCGATTTCGTTTTCGGCGGCCGGTGCCGGCGGGACGTCGTTCACACTCAACCTCTCTGGTGCGGTCAGCACATCCGGCACGGCGACGAAATTGGCGAAGCTCGCGAAAGGCGGCGCTGCGACAACGACGGGGGCGACCGCGAAGCGCGCGATCGCGGCGAAGGCGGGTAGCGTCACGGCGTCGGGAACAGTCTCGATGCTGCGCGCCGTACTTCTCGTACTCGCCGGTTCAGTCGCTGCGGCTGGCTCGCTCGCCAGATCCATCGCGAAGGCGCTCACTGGATCGTCAACGCTCACCGGTTCTCCCGCCAAGCAATCGCAGAAGGCAACCGCGGGATCAGTGACCGCGTCCGGTATCGCAACGGCGATCAAGGTGATCCTGCTCGCCCTTGCTGGCTCGCTTGCGCCATCGGGATCAATCCGTCGCGCTGCAATCAAGGCGCTGGCGGGATCGCTCACGACCTCTGGCGCGCCCTCGAAGGCAATCACCGCCACGAAGACCGGCGCACTGACTGCCGCCGGTGCGCTCGCGCGCGCATCCAGCAAGGCGCTCGCCGGGTCGGTGACGATCGCCGGCGCGCTCACGAAGCTGGCCGCGAAGGCGATCAGTGCGCTCATCACTGCCGCCGGCGCGTTCACGTCTGAGGGCGGAACGCCATCGGTGGTCACAGCGACGATCATTCGCTTCTTGCCCGACCGGATCGTCCGCGCCGTGTTTAAGAATCACACGACACGCGCCACGTTTCTCGACGTGACGACCCCGCGCGCCACGTTCACCTCAGAGGAGTAGCCGAATGGCCTCCACGAAAACGATTTCCCCAGGGAACGATTACGAGGATTTTATTCTCCTCGAGGAAACCGACGCCACGACCGGCGTCGTCGGCCCGGTCACCAGCGGCACCGTCACGGGATTTCTGGCGGCGACGAATAGCTCGACGGCGACGGCGATCGACGAATCGCTCTCCGTGACGGGCGTCTACGTCGGCGGGGCGAACGGGTACGATGCAGGCACGTGGATGTTCGTCATCGACGCGACGGTCATTACTGCGGCGCTCATCGGTGGAAAGGGCACGATCTACTTCATCGTCCAGAAAGCCGGAGCGGTCAGAGTCTACCGAAAGGTCAAGGTCCTCGACGCCCGCCCCGCCGAGATCGAGGACGCTGCGTGATGATGGTTGAATCAGGGAGCGCGCGTCAGCGTCGCCACGGTATGGTCGAACGACGGGCCGGTGAGACGGCCCGTGATCGTCTTGCCGTCTGGCGACAGCGTGCCAACAAACGACACCGTGGGGGCGTCTGCCGGGTCGATCGCAAGCGAGACCTCAGCGCCCGAGCACGACCCGACAATCCTGAACGATTGCGGGCCAGTGAATCCGGAGAGGGACGCCGTCCCTTGCACCGCCGGCGTAAACGGCTGGTCGTGATGGGTGATCGTGACCGAGATGATCGAAGATCCATAGTCCCCGTACCAGCGGCCGACGATCGAGCGAGAGACGGATTGCGAATACGTGCCCACATACCCCGACCATGCGGTGGCCGTGACCGTGGCTGGTCCGCTCACATTCCCGGTGCGCCACGTGATGATCTCCGTCCCGTCAGGATCGGTCGCGATCGTGGTCGGCGAGAGCGAGCCAGACGACGCCGAGAGGGCCACGTAGGCGTCATTGATCGGTCGCCCATCGGCGTCCAACGCACGCACGAGAAACGTCGTCGAGTCGTTGACCATCACGTCGCGGCTCGACAGACGCACGAACTCCACCCGGGCGACCGGCGCGGGCGCCGGGGTTGGTTTTTCGGTCGGCGTGCCCGTGACGGTATTTGCGTCGGCGCCACAGCCGAGCGCACCGAACACGAGGACGGTGGCGAAGGAAACGGCGATGGACGAGCGGCGCATAGTGGTATCCCTTTCAGTGTGTAGTGATCCGTCGATAAGCAGCGTTGAGCAAACGTCCCTTGTGATGATGTGCCACGGGGCACTTCGGCCCTGCGGTCTGTAGGGTTTCACCGTTGCATCATTGTTGCAAACACGTGGTTCCACTTTCTCTCAACGAGGATTTCCCGATGAAGCGACTTCCCCTGCTGTTACTGTTGTCTGCTGTGACCCTAGTGATTGCGGCCTGCTCGCAGTCGTCAACTGCTCCCCGTCAGGATGGGGATGATCTTGTCTGTCAGAGCGGCTTCATCGTCGTGAGCGGTCGGTGTGAGCCTGATCCCAACGGCACCACGCCGTGATTCGAAGCTGTTCACTGCGTCGGCGTTCCACGCTTCTGCTTCGATCGTGCGAAGCGCAGACGCAGTGTTCAGCGGGATTGTGTACGTCGGCGAGTGAAACAGGCGCGGCATCTCGCCGCCCTCCATTTCCAGCAGCGCAGTGTCAAAGTCGATCACCGCGCGATTCAGCCCGTGTTTCTCCGCGAACAAGAGTCCCTCGGCGAGCTCGTGGCGCGCCGACTCGCTATCATCCGAAAGCCAGTATTCTCGCGCGGTGACTTCGTGGAGATCGGCGTGTGTCGCGACCGATATACGCGCTGGGTCGATTCGATTGATGTAGTACGCCGCGCTCTCGCCGCGATCAAGCGCGATGTGCGCGAGCGTGAGAAGTGCCGCCGCGCGCTGCTCCGCGCCTTCGGCAGAGCGGGCCACGCTGGCGGCATAGCGCTCCGCCGCGCGGTAGCA
>DATCXH010001026.1:0-4393 GCA_036565925.1 Vicinamibacterales bacterium | reverse complement strand
AGACCGTACGACTCGTTGTCACTGACGCTGAGCACCTGCCGTTCACGCGTCGCCACGCCTTGACGACGATAGCGGCCGACCCTCACGTCGGCGTACGACGCGCCGGCACCGCGCGCGGCATTGAGTGCTTCGTTGGCGAGTTCGATTACGGCCGGATCGGCCGCTGGCGCAGGTAACGTCTGCGCCGCCGCCTGTGCGCTCCGCGCGTCGGCGCCAACGTTTGCGGCGAGATTCCCTACGGCGAGCGCTGCTGCCGTCGAGGTCGTGGCCTTGAGGAAATCGCGTCGTGTTGGTGACATGCAGGTGTAGTGTCCGCCTTCAGGCGGACCATATTACGATTTCCAACAGTGCGCTACGACGTTGTTGTCATAGGTGGTGGCCATAACGGTCTCACCACTGCTGCTTATCTCGCCCGGGCCGGACGATCCGTGCTGGTCCTCGAGCGCCGTCACGTTCTGGGCGGCGCCGCGGTCACTGAAGAGATATTCCCCGGCTTCCGTTTCTCCGTGTGTTCGTATGTCGTGTCGCTCTTGCGGCCCGAGATCATCCGGGAACTGGATTTACCGCGCCACGGTCTCGAGATCCTGCCACTCGACGGCACGTTCACGCCGATGCCGAACGGCGATTACTTGTGGCGCGTGAACGATCACGCCAAGACGCGACGGGAGATCGCGCGTCACTCGAAGCTGGACGCCGAAGCCTATGACGAGTACGGCCGCGCAATGGTCGAGATGGGTCGTTTCGTCAAACCGATCCTCAGCATGTTGCCGCCCGACCCAACGTCGCTCGATCCGCGCGGACTCGGTCAACTGCTGTTCCTGTTGCGCCGCTTCCAACGGTTGTCGCGGCAAGACCAATACAACCAAATCCAGCTCATGACGATGAGCGCGGTGGACTTTCTCGATCAGTGGTTCGAGACCGACGTGCTCAAGGCGACGATGTCGGCCTCGGGCATTATCGGCACGTTCCTCGGTGTGCGCTCGCCAGGCACTGCCTATGTCTTGCTTCATCACTACATGGGCGAGATCGACGGCGCATTCAGGTCGTGGGGCTTCGCCCGTGGTGGAACGGGCGCCATTTCGATGGCCATCGCCGGCGCCGCACGACAGGCCGGTGTCGAGATCAGGTCGCAGACCGAGGTCGCGAAGATCCTGGTCCGCGACGGTCGGGCCTCCGGCGTCGTGTTGAAGAACGGTGACGAGATCACGGCCGGGCTCGTCGTCTCGAGTCTTGATCCACGGCTGACGTTCCGGCGGCTGCTCGAGCCCGATCAACTCCCGGGCGATTTTCTCGAGGACGTCGATCGCTACAAGTTCCGCGGTTCGTCGGCCAAAGTGAATCTCGCGTTGGATGCCCTTCCGGAGTTCACCGCGCTGCCAGGCACAGGTCCGCACCTGCGCGGTGCGATCTCGATCTCGCCGAGTGTGGACTACATGGAGCGCGCGTTCGACGAAGCCAAGTACGGCCACTTCTCACGCCGTCCGTATATGGACATCGTCATCCCCTCGCTCACCGATCCGAGCGTGGCACCGCCCGGTCAGCATGTCATGTCGTGCTTCGTTCAGTACGCTCCGTATCATTTGGCCGATGGCACGTGGGACGATCAGCGCGAGGCGTTCGGTGACACCGTCGTGGACACACTCGCCGAGTACGCGCCCAACATCCGCAACATCATTCGCCATCGTCAGGTGGTCACGCCGCTCGATCTCGAGCGCGAGTGGAGCTTGTCGGAGGGCAACATCTTTCAAGGCGAGCTGACGCTCGAGCAATTGTTCTTCCTGCGTCCAGCACCAGGCTGGGCGCAATATCGCACACCGATTTCCAATCTCTACATGTGCGGATCGGCGACGCATCCGGGCGGCGGGATCATGGGCGCGCCGGGACGAAACGCGGCGATGAAGATCCTCGCGGATCGGACCGCATGACGGCGACCTCGAAAAGTCCGGTGACGAAATCGCAGGTGGTAATCATCGGCGGCGGCCATAGTGGTCTGGTCGCCGCGTTCTATCTGGCCAAGGCGGGACTGAAGCCGCTCGTGCTCGAGCGCAGCACGCGCATCGGTGGCGGCGCGATCACGACGGAGATCAGCCCAGGCTTTCACTGTCCTACGCTGTCGCACGAAGTCCTCGTTCACGACCAGATCGTCGCGGAGATGGAGTTGCGACAGCACGGCCTCGAACTCCTTTCTGCGGAGGCCGACGTGTGTGCGCTCTCGACCAACGGTGATCCGATCGTGCTGTGGAACGAGAGCGGCCGCGCCGCTGACGCGTTGCGCGCGCGTCGGGCGAAAGACGGCCAGACGTATCTGACCTACCGCGAGGCGGTCGATCGCGCGACGGCGTTGCTGGGCGATGTGCTCACGTCGCCCGCACCAGACATCAACAGCCCGGGTATCAGCGATCTGTGGCAGCTGCTGAAGACAGGACGGGAGTTCCGAGCACTCGGCAGTCGTCACGCGCATCAGCTGCTGCGATGGCTGCCGATGCCTATCGCCGACTTCGCGCGCGAGTGGTTCGAAGACGATTTGCTGCGCGCCGCGATTGCCGGTCCCGGCGTGTCGGGCACGATGCTCGGTCCGCGGTCAGCGGGCAGCACGCTGGTCATGCTGTTGCGGGAGGCCCATCGCCGTCTCAGCGGTCAGCGTCGACTGCAGGTGCGCGGTGGCCCTGGACGACTCACGCAAGCGATGGCCGCGGCGGCCATCGCCGCCGGCGCCGAGATTCGGACTGAAGCCGAAGTCGAACGGATCATCGTTCGCGATGAACGCGTGACCGGTCTCGTCGTCTCCGGTCGGGAAATTGCCACGACCACCGTCGTCTCGTGCGTTGACCCGAAGACCACATTCCTCGAGCTGTTCGATCCGGTGGACCTGACTCCTGACTTCTTGTCCAAGATGCGGCACTATCGCGCCCAGGGCACCATCGCCAAGGTCAATCTCGCACTCGCCACGCTGCCACGATTCAGAGGCGTCAACGACGCGTCGATGCTCACCGGGCACATTCATATCGGTCCGGACCTCGATTACCTCGAGCGCGCGTTCGACCACGCGAAGTACGGCGAGGTGTCCAGGTCGCCGTGGCTCGACGTGACCGTGCCTTCGATCATGGACACCCAGCTCGCGCCCGCGGGTGGCCACGTGATGTCCGTGTACGCACACTACGCCCCTTACTCGCTACGCGGCACCGACTGGCCCTCGATGCGACAAACGGTTCTGACACGCGTGCTCACAACCCTGGAACACCACGCCCCAGGCTTTGGATCGACGATCGTCAAGGCCCAGATCATCACGCCCGCAGAACTGCATAGCGATTACGGCTTCGCCGGCGGCCACATCTTCCACGGTGAGCTCGCTCCAGATCAGCTGTATGCCATGCGCCCACTGCTCGGCGCCGGGCGCTACGAATCACCCGTACGCGGCGTATTCCTCTCCGGAGCGGGAACGCATCCCGGGGGATTCATGAGCGGGATCAACGGCCGCCTGGCGGCACAGCACATGCTCCGCTCCGGCGCGATCCGTTGAACACCCGGGCGGTTCGCGCGATACTGACGCGACGCTGACCGACCGACAAAGCAAAAAGATCTGAGTAACACACCGGTTCATGAGCCACAGAATCATCGCTGCGCTCATCTGTACGTGCCTCTTGCCCGCGACAACTGGGATCGCGCACGCGCAGCCCCGTCGCACACCCGGTCCACAGCGCTCGGGCAACGGTGCCATCGTGGGCCGTGTCTTCGATGCGGCGACCAACACACCCATTCGCAGGGCCCAGATTCAAGGGACGAACAACGAGCTCTTCGTCGACGCGCTGAGCGACGACGAGGGCCGTTTCCAGCTGACCAATCTGCCGCAAGGCGAATGGCACGTGACCGTGGCAAAGGGCGGTTACTTCACGTGGCAACCCGGTCAGCGGCGCCCGTTTGATCCACCCCCTCCGATTCGGCTCGGGCGCGGACAGCGTGTATCGACCGATGTTCATTTGAGTCGTGGCGGCGTCATCACCGGACGCGTGTCTGACGATACCGGTGAGCCGCTGGCAGGACTGCGCGTGCGCGTCTATCGCGCCAAGATGGTGAAGGGGTACCGACGACTGGAAGACGTCGGTGCTGCGGATCAGACCGACGACACCGGCGCCTACCGCATCTTCGGTCTGCCGCCCGGCGACTACTACGTGGCAGCGAGTCTTCGCGTGGCTCCGGTGGACTCGGTGGTCCAGACGACGTATTCACCCACGTACTACCCGGGCACTGGAGAGCTCGCCCAGGCGCAGCGGGTCCGAGTCGACCTCGGCACCGAATCCACAGCGATCTTTCCCCTGCTCCCCGTGCGCACCGTCAACGTCACCGGGTCGGTGCTGACATCATCGGGAGCACTGGCGAATGCGTTCCTGAATCT
>DATCXH010000292.1:0-3145 GCA_036565925.1 Vicinamibacterales bacterium | reverse complement strand
ATCCTGAGGGAATACCAAGCCGCCTGGTTTGCGCGCGATCTGATGGCCGGGCTGGTGCTGACTACGATGCTGGTGCCAGTCGGTATTGCCTATGCGCTGGCTTCGGGCGTCCCCGGAATCTATGGGTTATATGCCACGATCGTGCCCTTGCTCGCCTACGCGCTCTTTGGTCCCAGCCGCATCCTGGTGCTGGGACCAGATTCGTCTCTGGCCCCCGTGATTTTCGCCGTCGTGTTCCCTCTCTCGGGTGGCGATCCCATGCTTGCGGTAGCCCTCGCGAGCATGATGGCGGTGGTGTCGGGTCTGGTGTGCATCCTCATAGGTATTTCGCGGCTGGGGTTCGTCACGGAGCTTCTTTCCAAGCCGATCCGCTACGGTTACATGAACGGCATCGCGCTTACAGTGCTGATCAGTCAGCTGCCGAAGCTCTTCGGCTTCTCGGTCGATGGCATCGGTCCATTGCGCGATCTCGTGCGCATCGCCGAAGGCATTCTCGGCGGAAAGGCGAACTGGACGTCATTCGCAGTTGGCGCCAGCACGCTCGCCGCAATCCTTTTGCTCAAACCTTACAAGCGCATCCCGGGCCTTCTGCTCGCGGTCGTCGCCGCGACTATCGTGGTCGGTATGCTGAACCTCGACGCTACCGCCGGGGTCAAGGTTCTCGGTTCCCTGCCGCAAGGACTGCCATCCTTTGCCTTGCCGATCATTAGTTATGCTCACCTCAAGGAGGTCATTATCGGTGGCTGTGCTGTCGCCATGGTGGCATTCGCGGATACCAGTGTCTTGTCGCGGACGTACGCCGCCAAGACCCGGACGGCGGTGGATCCAAATCAGGAAATGATTGGCCTAGGTGCTGCCAATCTCGCCGCCGGCCTTTTTCAGGGATTCCCGATCAGCAGCAGCTCATCACGCACACCGGTCGCCGAAGCGGCCGGCGCGAAGACGCAGCTCACCGGAGTCGTGGGCGCCATCGCGGTCGCGCTCCTTCTGGTGTTCGCACCCAACCTGCTGAAGGATCTGCCCAGCAGCGCACTCGCTGCAGTCGTGATCGCCGCGGCCATTGGCTTGTTTGAATTCGCAGACCTGCGCCGCATCTTCCGCATCCAGCAATGGGAGTTCTGGCTGTCCATTGTCTGCTTCGTCGGAGTTGCGGTGTTTGGCGTGATTCCCGGCATCGGCATCGCGATCGGTATCGCGGTCATCGAATTTCTGTGGGACGGCTGGCGGCCACACTACGCAGTGCTCGGCCGAGTCGACGGCATTCGGGGCTACCACGACATCAAGCGCTATCCTGCTGTGCGCCGCGTTCCCGGCCTGGTGCTGTTTCGTTGGGACGCACCCCTCTTCTTCGCCAACGCCGAGCTCTTCCACCAGCGCGTGCTTGACGCGATTGCAGAATCGCCGACTCCGGTGCGGCGAATCATCGTCACGGCCGAGCCCGTCACCAGCGTTGACGTGACTTCGGCTGACATGCTTGCCGAGCTCGAGCACAGCCTCACTGAATCCGGCATCGAGCTGCGGTTCGCCGAGATGAAAGATCCGGTCAAGGACAAGCTGAAACGCTTCGAACTATTCGAACGCTTCGGCGCCGCCGACTTCTATCCGACGATAGGCAGCGCCGTTGACGCCTACCTCGAAGAGCACGCAGTCAGCTGGAAGCCTTGAGCTGCGTCTTTGTAGCGCATTGTGGCAGGACCAACTCTTGCTCAACTCGCAATCGCGCAGAATTACGCAATTCGACTGTCCGAATTTGTCCGGAAATTCCCTCTATTGTTTCGGCGCAAGCGAGGCGACCCGCCTTCGCCAAGGCTCCGGCGTGGCAGGCGATTTGAGAGGAAGGGAAGGAATAACGATAGTTGGCTATTTGGGAGCAAGCGAAGCAACTATGCCCTCGAAGCGCGGATCGCCGCGGAGCGGGTCCCAGAAAGGCAACAGCTTTAGTGCGCCGTAGCTCAGCACAGGGGACGCGACGGGAGCACGCAGCCCAGTTTCCAGTTGTTGCAAGGCAAGCTCCTTGTCGCCCGCCCACGCTACTGTAATGGCGAAATACTGGAGGACGTCAGGTGCAGCGGGTAGTTGGGCTGCGTGACGAGTCATGGGATCACTTTGGCTCGCGCTCATTTTGGGAGTCGGCGCACGTCAACGCCCTCAGGTCAGCCAGCGATCAATCGTCGTGAGTGCCTGCTCGATGTCATCCGCGTCATTATAAAGATGCGGGGAGAATCTCAGGACGCCGCTGCGCGCCGAGACGACGATCCCGGCTTTGTTGAGACGGTCGGCCAGGATCCGCACGTCCATGTCGGCGAACCGGGTGGCGACGATCGAGGAGCGCGCGCCGTCGTCCGTGGGCGACAGGATTTCGGCGTTCCTTTCGCGCAACCCCTCGATAAGGAGATCGGCGAGCGTCTTGTTCCTGGAGAAGATCCGCCCGACGTCCAACCGCAGCAAGTAATCGATCGAGCTGGCGAGGCCCGGCGCGCACCCGTAGGCCATGGTGCTGAACTCGAAACGGTGGGCGTTCGGGGGGAGTTTCAGTCGATCGGCACGCAGATCCCACATCTGCTCATGGGATCGGAATCCGACGAGCCCCGGCTCGAGGCGTTCGTGAAGATGGGGCGCGAGATACATCACGGCGACGCCGAAGGGCCCGCACAGCCACTTGTAGGATGCGGTAATCAGCGCGTCGACCCCGAGCGCCCCGACGTCGATCGGGATCCCGCCGGCCGACTGCGTTGCGTCGATGATGAGCAGGGCTCCGTTCCGGTGCGCAGCTTCAGCGAGCCCCGCCACGTTGAGTCGCTGGCCGGTGCTGTAAATCACATCGGAGACGCAGACGACGGCGGTCCCGGGATCGATCAGGCCGATCAGGTCGTCGGCCCGATGATGATCGCCCTTCATGTCCGCGAGTCTGACTTCGGCTCCCGTGTGGCGCGCGACGCGCGCCCACGGGTAGATCGTGCTGGGAAACTCGAGACCGGTGCTGACGATGTTGCTGCCCGCAGTCGGCGCGACGGCCCAGGCGAGGGACGCCAGCAGCTCGGTCGCGCTCGATCCGACCGCGATCTCCTCGGGACGGCAGCTGAACAGCCGCGCGGCCGACTCGTGCAGTGTCGCGAACGCCTGCTCCTCAGCCGCCTCGTCGAAA
>DATCXH010001017.1:0-6240 GCA_036565925.1 Vicinamibacterales bacterium | reverse complement strand
GCGTTCTCGAGCGCCATGGCGGCCCACGAGGCGATGCCAACCGCGAGTCGCTCATGATGCGCCGTAAAGCGACCGACGTCGGAGTGACCGAAGAACAGTCCACCGATCGTTGAGCCGGAGCGTCCTTTGACGGGAACGGCGAGATAGCTGCGCACCGGCAGGGGTCCAGGCGGCATGCCGTGATAGGGAGCGTTGCGCCCGTAACGGGGGTCCTGCGTGATGTCGGGACTGCGGACGACACCGATGCCTTTGAATGTCGGCTCGAAGACATCGGTGTTGCGCGGCATCGGGAACTTCGAGAACGCCTCACGAGGCACGCCGGAGATCGTGTACAGCGTGTAGGACTCGCCGGCTTCGTTGATCAGGTTGTAGAAGAACGCCCCAAATTCGGCAGTGGTCAATTCAGTGGCGGCGTCGGTCACTGCCTGTACGGTTTTTGTTCGATCGAGATCGGAAGACACGAGCGCGCCGACTTCGTTGAGCGTCGCCGTGACATCGGCATTTTCTTTGAGCAGCCGCGTGCGCTCGGCTTCAGATTCACGACGTAAGCGGGCAAGCTGAAGCTGCGACGACACCGAGGCCAGCAGCTCGCGCGCGGTAAACGGCTTGACCAGGTAGTCGTCGGCACCGGCCTGCAGTCCTTCGATGCGCGCCTCTTCACCAGCACGCGCCGACAGAAGGATCACCGGCACCGATTGCACTGCCTCGCTCACCCGAACGGCTGACAGCAAGCCGAAGCCATCCAGCTCCGGCATCATCACGTCGCTGAGGATCAGATCGGGCGGCGCCGCTTCGATACGGGCGAGTGCGGCACGGCCATCGCCCACCGCTTCGACTCTGTAGCTCTGACCGAGGATGCGTGTGAGGTACTCACGCATATCGGCGTTGTCGTCGACGATCAGAATGCGTTCGGCGTCAGCTGGCACTGTCGCTGTCGATGTCGCGACCTCGACCTCGTCGCCAATCTCGCGTGAGGCGTTGTCGTCCGGCAGCCAGCGCAGCGCTTCTTCCACGTACGGGATCGCGCCGACGCTGGTTGACGTCAGTTGCCTCGCCCGCCCGATCCGCTCGGCCGGCAGGTGCGATCGGCCGGTGCGTATCGTGACCACGAACGTCGTGCCACGGCCCTCTTCGCTCGTCACCGCCACGCCGCCGCCGTGAAGACGCGCCAGTTCCTGGACCAGCGCGAGACCGATCCCCGTGCCCTCGTGCGTACGCGCCCGCACGTGCCTCACCCGATAGAAGCGTTCGAACATGCGCGGCAGTTCCGCTTCGGCAATGCCGACGCCGGTGTCGCTGACGCGCAATTCGACGCGATCGCCCAGCCAGTCGAGCGATACGCGAATCTGCCCCTCGAAGGTGAACTTGAACGCGTTGGAGAGCAGATTCAGGACGATCTTCTCCCACATGTCGCGATCGACGTAGACCGTCTCGGGCAACGTCGAACACTCCACGACCAGCTCGAGCCCAGCCTTTTCGATCGCCGATCGGAACACGCTGGCAAGATCGGTTGTGAACGCTGCCAGATCGACGGGCTCGTATGCGGCGTCGATGCGGCCGGCTTCGATACGCGAGAAGTCGAGCAACGTGTTCACCAGTTTGAGCAGCCGCTGTCCGTTGCGATGCGCGACGTCGATCGCGGTCGCCGCTTCCTGAGGAAGACCGGCATGGCCTGTGTCGCGCAAATCCTGCAGCGGTCCGATCATCAACGTCAGCGGCGTTCGGAACTCGTGCGACACATTCGAGAAGAACGTCGTCTTGGCGCGATCGAGCTGCGCCAGAGCCTCGACGCGCCGGCGCTCAGCCTCGAGCGCCTGCGCATCAGCCAGCGCCGAACCAATCTGTGTGGCGATCAATCCGAAAAACGTGCGGTAGTCGTCGTCGAGCGCCCGCATTGGATTGACTGCTGCGATGACAATCGCGCGTGGATGATCCTGCCCCGGCAGCAGAACCGGAAGCACCACCGCATGATCGGGCGGCCGTGTCCAGGCGCCCGTCGGCAACGCGTCGAACCGCTGCGAGAGATCGCCGATCATCGTCACTTGGCCCGAGTCGGCAACCGCCCGCAGCGACCATGGGTCGGCGCCCGAGTCCTGCAGCGGGACCCGCACCGGAGATGCCGGTGTCGCGACATGAATCCCGGCAACGCTCTTCAGCGCGGCGTGCGAGCTGGCCTCGTCGATGCCGTAAATCAGCGCAAATGGAATGTCGTGAGGGTTTGCGGCCAGGACCGCGGACGCCGCCTGATGGACCGAATCCTCGAGCGCGGCACCCTTGCACGACGCGGCGAGATCGCGCAGCGTACGCAAGCGGCGGTCGCCGATGACTTTCTCCGTCGTTTCAATCACCGGGCAGAAGATGCCGCCGATGTTCCCGTCCTCGCTGCGAATCGGACTGTACGAGAACGAGAAATAGGTTTCCTCCGGATAGCCGCGATCGATGTGCAGCATCAAGTCGCGCGAGCGAGTCGCTTCACCGCGTTCGTAGACTCGCGAGAGCATGGGCCCGATGACGTCGGCAATTTCCGCCCATACCTTGAGCCCTGGCTGGCCCAGAGCGGCGGGATGTTTGCGCCCGAGGATCTGGCTGTACTCGTCGTTGTAGAGCATCACGAACTCGGGCCCCCACCAGACGAAGATCGGAAACGCACAGTCCAGACAGGTGCTGACCGAGGTCCGCAGTGACTGCGGCCACTGCTCCACTGGTCCGAGCGAGGTGCGGGACCAGTCGAGCGCGCGCATGCGTTGCGCCATCTCACTCTGGCCCGGGAAAATCTCGTGAATCATCGAGTTCCTTGAATCTGGCATCGCGGTCACACGAGTGAGCAGTCGAATGCCGACACTGCCCAGCTCGAGCTGCAGAGGGCGACGCAACTGCAAACGAAACGCCGGATTTGCTACGATTTCGCGCCATGACTATCAGTCAATTGCCTAGGGTGCCGAAGCGCGCAGCGCGACGCTGGCTGACGCTGCTCAGCGGTCTCACCGCCATCATCGTGTTGTGCTCGATGGCGCTGTTCCCCCAATCATTTGCGCAGCAACCAGCCGCCGACGTGGCAATCGACAACGACGACATCGGCGGGGTCGTGATCGGCCCCAAAGGTCCCGAGGCCGGTGTCTGGGTCATTGCCGAGACACGCGACCTCCCGGTCCGTTACATCAAGAGCGTGGTGACCGACGACCGCGGGCGCTTTGTCGTGCCCGACTTGCCGTCGGCGACGTATCAGATCTGGGCGCGTGGCTATGGGCTCGTTGACAGCGCCAAGACCACAACAAAGCCGGGTCAGCGCGTGAGCATCACCGCTGTCATCGCACCGAACGAGGCCGAGGCGGCGCACTATTACCCGGCGATTTACTGGTACTCCATGCTCAAGATCCCGGCGGCAGATCAGTTCGGGGGCAAGAGTGGAATCCCCGATCGCATCACGCAGAACGCCTGGATCAGCGCCATGAAGAACACCGGGTGCATCGGGTGTCATCAGCTGGGTCAGCAGTCCACGCGCACGATTCCGGCCGCGCTCGGGACGTTCGCATCTCCCGCCGACGCGTGGCGTCGTCGCGTGCAATCAGGTCAAGCTGGGCAGATGATGTTCGGGCAGCTGACGGGACTCGGGGACGTGGCGTTCGCCAACTACGGTGACTGGACCGCTCGCATCGCCAAGGGCGAGCTGCCGTTTGCCAAACCGCCGCGGCCGCAGGGCGTTGAGCGCAATATCGTCGTCACGCTGCGTGACTGGATGAACGAGAAGCAATACCTCCACGATTTGATCGCCAGCGATCGACGCTTCCCGACGGTGAATGCATACGGACCGCTGATCGGATCGCCCGAATACAGCTCGGACACACTGCCGATCCTCGACCCGGTGAAGAACGTGGCGACGACGTTCGTCGCGCCGGTGCGTGACACGAGCATGCCGCTCAGTCTCGGTCCTGGCCATGCGGCGGCACTCGACCCGCTGCAACCGTCGCCGTACTGGGGCAACGAGCGCATCTGGGAGACACGCGCCAACAACCACAACTCGATGTTCGGCCGTGACGGTCGCGTGTGGCTGGCCGCGACAGTGCGCGGCGCCGACAACCCGGCCTTCTGCAAAGCGGGCTCGGAGCACCCATCGGCCAAGGCGTTCCCGATGGACCGCGCCGTCCGTCACATCGCGGTGCTCGATATCAAGACGAAGAAGTACACGTTCATCGACACGTGTTTCTCGACGCATCACCTGCAGTTCGGTTACGACGCCAACGACACGCTTTGGACGAGCGGCGGCGGGCCGGTTGTCGGTTGGCTGAACACAAAGCTGTTCGACAAGACCGGCGATGCTGCGAAGTCGCAAGGCTGGACGGCGCTGGTGCTCGACACCAATGGCAACGGCAAACGCGACGCGTACGTCGAGCCCGATCAGGCGCCCGATCCGACGAAAGATACGCGGATCAATTCCGCGTTCTACGCGGTGATGCCGAGTCCGGTCGATGGATCGATCTGGGGCGCGACGATGGGTGTGCCAGGCGCGGTCGTGCGAATCGCGCCCGGCTCGAATCCACCGGAGACGGCGCTCGCTGAAATCTATCGCGTGCCGATGCCCGGCTTCGGCGTGCGCGGTGGAGACATCGACAGCAAAGGCGTGGTGTGGGTGTCACTGGGCAGCGGCCATATCGGCAGCTTCGATCGACGCAAGTGCAAAGGGCCGCTCAACGGACCGAAGGCAACCGGCGATCATTGTCCCGAAGGCTGGACCTTCCATCAGTACCCGGGTCCCGGCTTCAAGGGCATCGGTGAGAACAGCGCCGAGTCGAGCTACTACTCGTGGGTCGATCAGCACAACACGTTCGGCCTGGGCAACGACGTGCCGATGTCTACGGGCAACTTGAACGACGGCATCATCGCCTACGCGAACGGCCGGATGATCGTCCTGCGCGTCCCATATCCGCTCGGCTTCTATGCCAAAGGCTTCGACGGTCGCATCGACGATGCGAAGGCGGGCTGGAAAGGACGCGGCTTGTGGGCCGCCAACGGTGATCGTACGCCGTGGCTGATCGAAGGCGGCAAAGGCACGAAGCCGCTTGCGGCCCACTTCCAGTTACGTCCTGACCCGTTGGCTAAATAGGGCATTGTTGATTGAAGGATCTTTGATTGGTGATTACTTGTTGATTGGTGGATTGGTGATTGAGAACAGCTCCGAGAATCAACAATCACCAAATCACTAATCAACAACGAATCAATAATCACAGATCGAAAACCAACAATCGAATGCTGGCCGCATGAAGATCGTCATCTACCAGAAGCCGACCTGCACGACCTGCCGGCAGGTTCACGCCGCTCTAAAAGAGAGCGGCGTGGATTTCGATGCGGTCAACTACTACGTCGATCCGATTCCAAAGCAGAAGCTGATCGAGTTGCTTCGCAAGATGAAGATGTCGCCGCGGGACCTGCTGCGCACGAAGGAGCCAATCTACAAAACGCTACGACTCGGCGAACGCGATCTCTCGGATGATGAGATCGTCGAGTTGATGGTGAGGAATCCCGATCTGATACAGCGCCCGATCGTCGAGAAAGGCGCGCGCGCAATCCTGGCTCGGCCTGCTGAACGACTCAAAGAGATTCTGTAACCCATCGCTTGCGCCCGATGCAGGACTGTCGGTCGCTCCGCAAAACCGACTTGATCCACACACCTCAGCATTCGCCGCCGACCAACGAGGTATGCCAATACACTCCCCACGGTTTTGCTCCGGACCTACAGTTCCGCACCGCGGAGAATGTATCGAACTCTGTGCCTCCGTGCCTCTGTGTGTCGTAGGTGCGCGAAGTCAGCGTGAGGCGTTGCCCCACAGAAGGGTCAGGCAGTCATGATCGCAGTGACAGTCGTCCTGTATGCGACCTCTTCGTAGGCGCCGAGCATGTCAGCGAGCGGGACGACGCGCGTGACGAGCGCCTTCGCGTTGTACTGACCGCTATCGAGCAGCGACACGAATCGCGGAATGTCGCGCATCGGATTGGCGCCGCCGGCCTGGCCACCCGAGTGTGAGATGCCGCCGATGGCGAACAGAAACGCGGGCAGCGCGATCGTTCCGCGCACGAGCCCGGTGGTCACCAGATGGCCGCCGGCGTTGCACATCTCATAGGCCTGCTGCATCGGCAGAATGCCGGTCGGGTCGGGCCCTTGTTCGAGCTTCGGCCGCACGAACTCCGCACCACACGCCTCGACGACGAAGTCGGCGCCGGCGCCGCTGCGACGACCGCCGGAGT